>DATCIH010000017.1:0-2347 GCA_036507955.1 Clostridiaceae bacterium
GGTTCTTTTCCTAAAATTAATACAATTAATTTTGTTAAATAGTTGCCCATTTAACTTCTTATATCTTACAAGGCTTACACTCTACCCTTGCTCGCTTTAAGATTAATAAGAAAGTACTGTCCTTTTCACAGAATTTATTCATTATATAATATAGTACATTATATTACCATTAGTAGATGTTTGTCAACTTTTATCATTGTTTATTTAATATATTGATAAACCACTACCAAAGTAACTTAGTTTACAAAATGGGATACTATTCACTTACTAATTATTTAGTATCCATAAATATCATTAAGCCTTAATATTCTCTGAAAGTTTCTGCAAATCAGTAATTGGCTCTTTACAAGAAAAATTTTCGCAAATATAAGCAGTAGTTTTTCCCATTATTGGTTTATGTCCTTTAATCTCAGAATTAACGCAAGCTAGCCTTTCGTCACCTGTATATAAAACAACTGTAGAAAAAGGGAGGTAATTGCTATTTATCTCTTTAATCATAGCTTTAGTATTGTCCCCTTGCTCTTCTCCAGCAATAATAATGTCCTTTCCGGGTACATTGCTATATAATAAAGCCGTCATAAAATAAGCATGAGCACTTTCTATAGATTTAACCTTTGAAGCAAAGACCTCAAATTGCCTGTATGCCTCATCTTCTAATTCACCATTTGTAGTTAATCTAGCAAGCCTTAACATATTTAAAGTAGCCACTGAATTACCTGAAGGTACTGCACCATCATATATATCTTTAGGTCTAACAATTAACTCTTCTCCGTCAGTTCCATATAAAAACAATCCACCATGCTCTTCATCTTTAAATAGCTTAAGCATATTTTCATTAAGTTCTAATGCACTAGTCAAATATTTTACATTAAATGTTGCTTCATATAACTCAATTAATGCATGAACGACGTATGCATAATCCTCAAGGTAGCCTAAGTGTGCTACCTCTCCATCCCTATATCTAGCCATTAATCTTCCCTTTTCATTAATCATGTTATTTAAGATAAAATTCATAGCCTTTTCTGCCTGCACAATATAGCTCTTATTTTCAAAAACTCTACCGCCATAAGCAAGCGAAGCAATCATAAGTCCATTCCAGGAGGTTAATATCTTGTCATCCTTATAGGGATGAATTCTTTTCTCTCTATATTCTAACAATTTCCGTCTCATTACTTCTAGTTTTTGCTCTAATTCATCATCTAATTTAGAGCAACTTTTTTTGCCAATAAGATTGGGTATGTTTTTGCCTTCAAAATTACCTTCCTTTATAATATCGTAATGTTCACAATAGGTCTTACAATACTCTTCACCTAACACTAAATCCACTTCATCCAAAGTTAATAAATAATATTTACCCTCGATGCCTTCACTATCTGCATCCTCGGCTGAGTAAAAAGCACCCTCTTTTGATGTCATGTCCCTTAGTATATAAGTGAAAATTTTCTCAGCAACCTGTTTGTAGAATACTTTACCTGTAGCCTGAAAAGCCTCAATATATACTTCTGCTAAAAGTGAATTATCATATAACATTTTCTCAAAGTGAGGTACTAACCATTTTTGATCTGTAGAATATCTTGAGAAACCAAAACCAATATGGTCAAAAATTCCACCCTCATACATGGATTCTAAAGTTTTTTCTACCATCTCTAATGCTTTAGGTTCATTATAATTTTTCCAATATCTTAATAAAAATTGTAAATTGTGAGGAGCCGGAAATTTAGGAGCCCTTCCAAATCCACCATAATTTTTGTCAAATGCACTCTTAAAGCTATTATATGCATTATGTATTTCATCCTCACCTAGTTCTTCTCCCATGTCTACTTGCTTAACCGATGCATCTGTATTTTTTATATGCTTTATTATTTTTTCACTAGAGGCTACAATATCCTCTCTTTCCTCTTTCCACTGCTGCCCAATAGAATTAAGTATATCCACTATACCTGGCATTCCATATTTGCTCTCCCTTGGATAATAAGTACCTGCATAAAATGGTTTTTTATCTGGGGTCATAAAAATAGTTAAGGGCCATCCGCCACTACCAGTTAGTGCTTGGCATACCGTCATATAAATGCTATCTATATCTGGACGTTCTTCCCGATCAACTTTTATTGCAACAAAATATCTATTTAAAATATCTGCTACTTCTTGGTTTTCAAAAGATTCTTTTTCCATAACATGACACCAATGACAAGTGCTATAGCCTATTGAAAGGAATATTGGTTTATCTTCTGCTTTTGCTTGTGCGAATGCCTCTTCTCCCCATGGATTCCAATTTACTGGATTATATGCATGTTGAAGAAGGTATGGCGACATTTCAGTAATTAATCTGTTAGGTTTTTGCTTTTCT
>DATCIH010000018.1:0-3310 GCA_036507955.1 Clostridiaceae bacterium
GGTTCTTTTCCTAAAATTAATACAATTAATTTTGTTAAATAGTTGCCCATTTAACTTCTTATATCTTACAAGGCTTACACTCTACCCTTGCTCGCTTTAAGATTAATAAGAAAGTACTGTCCTTTTCACAGAATTTATTCAGTATATAATATACTATATTATATTACCATTAATAGATGTTTGTCAACTTTTATCATTGTTTATTTAATATATTGATAAACCATTACCAAAGAAACTTAGTTTACAAAATGGGATACTATACTAATTACTTAGTATCCATAAATATCATTAAGCCTTAATATTCTCTGAAAACTTTTGCAATTCAGTAATTGGCTCTTTACAAGAAAAATTTTCGCAAATATAAGCAGTAGTTTTTCCCATTATTGGTTTATGTCCTTTAATCTCAGAATTAATGCAAGCTAACCTTTCGTCACCAGTATATAAAACAACCGTAGAAAAAGGAAGGTAATTGCTATTTATCTCTTTAATCATAGCTTTAGTATTGCCCCCTTGCTCTTCTCCAGCAATAATAATGTCTTTTCCGGGTACATTGCTATATAATAAAGCCGTCATAAAATATGCATGAGCACTTTCTATAGATTTAACCTTTGAAGCAAAGACCTCAAATTGCCTGTATGCCTCATCTTCTAATTCACCGTTTGTAGTTAATCTAGCGAGCCTTAACATATTTAAAGTAGCCACTGAATTACCTGAAGGGACTGCACCATCATATATATCCTTAGGTCTAACAATTAACTCTTCTCCGTCATTTCCGTATAAAAATAATCCACCATGCTCTTCATCTTTAAACAGATTAAGCATATCTTCATTAAGTTCTAATGCACTAGTCAAATATTTTATATTAAATGTAACTTCATATAACTCAATTAAAGCATGAACGACGTACGCATAATCCTCAAGGTAGCCTAAGTGTGCTACCTCACCGTCCCTATATCTAGCCATTAATCTACCCTTTTCATTAATCATGTTATTTAAGATAAAATCCATAGCCTTTTCTGCCTGCTCAATATAGTTCTTATTTTCAAAAACTCTGCCGCCATAAGCAAGCGTAGCAATCATAAGTCCATTCCAGGAGGTTAATATCTTGTCATCCTTATAAGGATGAATTCTTTTCTCTCTATATTCTAGCAATTTTTGCCTAATTTTATCCAGTTTTTGCTCTAATTCTTCATCTATTTTAGAACTGCTTTTTTTACCAATAAGATTTGGTATATTTTTGCCTTCAAAATTACCTTCTTTTGTTATATCGTAATGTTCACAGTAGGTCTTATAATACTCTTCGCCTAACACTAAAGTCACTTCATCCAAAGTTAATAAATAATATTTACCCTCTATGCCTTCACTATCTGCATCCTCAGCTGAGTAAAAAGCACCCTCTTTTGAAGTCATATCTCTTAGTATATAAGTAAATATTTTCTCTGCGACATCTTTGTAGAATATTTTACTCGTAGCTTCAAACGCCTCAATATAGATTTGTGCTAAAAGTGAATTATCATATAACATTTTCTCAAAGTGAGGTACCAACCATTTCTGATCTGTGGAATACCTCGAGAACCCAAAACCAATATGATCAAAAATTCCTCCCTCATACATGGACTCCAAAGTTTTCTCTACCATTTCTAATGCTTTAGGCTCATTATAATTTTTCCAGTATCTTAATAAAAATTGCAAATTGTGAGGGGCCGGAAATTTAGGAGCCCTTCCAAATCCACCATAATTTTTGTCAAATGCACTCTTAAAGCTATTATAAGCATTATGTATTTCATCCTCACCTAGTTCTTCTCCCATGTCTAATTGCTTAACCGATGCATCTGTATTTTTTATATGCTTTATTATTTTTTCACTAGAGGCTACAATATCCTCTCTTTCAATCTTCCACTGCTGCCCAATAGAATTAAGTATATCCATTATACCTGGCATTCCATATTTGCTCTCCCTTGGATAATAAGTACCAGCATAAAATGGTTTTTTATCCGGGGTCATAAAAATAGTTAAAGGCCATCCGCCACTTCCAGTTAGTGCTTGGCATACCGTCATATAAATGCTATCTATATCTGGACGTTCTTCCCGATCAACTTTTATTGCAACAAAATATCTATTTAAAATATCTGCTACTTCTTGGTTTTCAAAAGATTCTTTCTCCATAACATGGCACCAATGACAAGTGCTATAGCCTATCGAAAGGAATATTGGTTTATCTTCTGCTTTTGCTTGTGCGAATGCCTCTTCTCCCCATGGATTCCAATTTACTGGATTATACGCATGTTGAAGAAGGTATGGAGACATTTCATTAATTAATCTGTTAGGTTTTTGCTTTTCTTTAATAGCACCTGGTTCAGTCATAGCTACAACAACTCCTTTTGAATATGTATTAATAATATTATACCCAAGGTAACTACTTTAAGTCTCTAAATATAAACAGTAAGTATATAAGATTTATAAAAAAATATTACATATAAATTTTCTTATCAACTAACTTTTGTACTCTAAAATAGTTCTTGTTGCACCGCAGTTACCAATTTTGGATTAGCTGTTTTCTCCTCAATAGTATCTATTAGTTCATTTGCAATATTTAAGCTTGTAAGTCTCATGATATTTTCATCTTCACTTTTGTAACTTAAAAGATTAATATTTCCATACCAAACTGTTTTTTGATCAATTATAATAAATTTTTGATGTATATTGGATTTCAAAATTATATTTATTCCAGTTGTTCTTAAATAGTCATATGTATCCTTTAAATCAGCTCCTTCATTTTCTCTAACATCAGTTTCTGCAGAAGTACATATATTAACAGTAATGCCATTTTTTGAAACATTAGCCAAAAGTTCTACGATATTAAAAAATTTCGTTTTAATTAAAAGAAATTGACTCACTATAACAACCTCATTTTTTGCTAACAAAATATCGTTACTAAATACGGTTAAAAAATTATCATTATTATATATTGAATTTATTGTCTCCAAAGGTGTGCTATCAGTTTTAGCAGAATAACCTATTTGAGCATAACCACTTAATCTCTTTTGATACATTCTTTCTAATACACCAACATGAACATCGATATAATCATAAATTTGAACCTCATTTTTATTTTTATATAATCTATTAAGCCTACCAGCATATTGTTGCAGCGTTCCCTTCCACGATATAGGCATAGCTAAAAAAAGAGTATCTAATCTCGGTTCATCAAATCCCTCCCCTATAAATCTACCTGTAGCAACTATTACCATACTACCTTCTTTCGGTACGCCTGAGAGCTTCTCAATTTGAGATTTCTTTTCCTTTTTTG
>DATCIH010000019.1:0-37560 GCA_036507955.1 Clostridiaceae bacterium
AACAGATCATACCTGGTTTTGTTTCTTTTAAGAGTTTTGCCTTAGCAGTTTCTGGATCAGGTTGATTGGTTGGCGTGTAATCTTCGTGTGCTAAACCAAAAAATATAGATTTATATCCAAGTTTCTGAGTATAGTACAAGGAGAGTTCACTAAAATCACCCATTGGGGGCCTAAAAAACTTGGACATCTTTAAGCCAGGGATACTATCTACAGTTCTTTCATTTCCTGTTATTTCATAATCAAAGGTTGTTTCATCAGTAATACTTGGCATAGATTTATGATTTACAGAGTGATTACCAATTATATGACCTTCCTTCATCATTCTTTCAACTAAATATACATCCGGAGTTCCATTAAAAGATCCTGTTACGTAGGGTTGGGTTACAAAAAAAGCAGCCTTAACATTGTTCTCCTTTAAGGTATCAAGTATACTTCCGGTATAACCATTTTCATAACCTTCATCAAAGGTGAGATATATTATCTTTTTCGTAGTATCGCCGAAAGCATAGCCTTGGTATTTGGAAAGTAAAGCAGCGCTATCTCTAGCTGAATACATCCATGACCAACCAATTCGCTTATTAGAAAGAGTTGTAACATCCTTAAGAATTATGTGCGTAAATGTATCGTCTTGTGATGTCGGCTCTGTTTCATTTGTATTTACCGCTATAGTATTGACAATTGGAACATCGTTTGTATTATGGGTTGTACCCATTGAACAACCAGATAGAGCTAAAGCAAAAACCAATGATAAAGCTAATTTCTTAGCTAGCATAGTATCACCCTTTACACTTAATTTAAAATATTTAAATACTATATTATTATACTATATAATAAATAGATTTAATAGTATAATAATTAGAACTATTAATTTGAAGATGCTTATATATACTATTAGCATGAATGATCTAGGAGGTATTATGAAAAAAAAGTATAAACTATATGTAGTGGTTTTCATATCCCTTGTATTTTCCATAATAACAGCTAAATTAGTTACTCATATTATTACTAATATTGATAAAACTAAACATTACACAAAAAGCACTAAAATTAAATCAGCAAATGCATCCAGTCTTAATTTTGAAAGTACTGTTAGGTTTATTGGTCATAGAGGAGTAGCTGGCCTTGCACCTGAAAATACCATGCCTGCCTTTGAGTTATCTGGCAAATTAGGTTTTTGGGGAACAGAATGTGATGCTCGAACTACAAGTGATGGTACATGGATTATTATGCATGATGCTTCCGTAAATAGAACTACTAATGGTAAGGGCAAAGTAGAAGATATCTCCTTTAATGAATTACAGAAATTAAGAATTACTTCAGGTGCTAACATAGATAGCTATAAGAATTTAAAGGTCCCAACTATTAAAGATTATTTGAAAAGTTGCAAAAAGTGGGGGATAACTCCAATTATAGAATTGAAACCTGCGAATAATGAAAATTATTATAGTAAATTTATTTCTGAAATAAAACTCTATAATAATTCGGATAAGGTTATGGTGATATCTTTATCTAGTGCAAGCCTTAATAAACTAAGGAATCTGGATAGTAATTTAACCTTAGGCTTAATATGTGAAAATATAACCAAAGAAAATATTGATTATGTAAAAATGCTAGGGAATGCATTTTTAGATTGTTGCAATAAACAAATGGATAAAGCTTCCATAGATTTGTGCCATAAAAGCAAAATTAAGATAGGAGTATGGTTAGTAAATGGTAACCCCTTAGCAAATAAATACATGAAAGATGGTGTAGATTATCTGACTACAAATAACCTATTACCACAAAGTAAAACAAAGAGTGCTCTGTAAAACAGAAAACAGAATATAGTATAATTACCCTAATCTTATAGGAATATAACCAGAGGCTTTCAGATTATTAATAGATCTTACATCCTCTCTTACAACAGGTATGGGCTCATAAGGAATTTTAGTAGATATATTTTGTTCATAAACATTTATATTATCTTTATTATTATTATCAAAGCTAACAAATAGCATAATATGGCCAATACCCTTTCCATTATCAAGAAGAAGGGCATCACCAAGTTTTAAATCATTCCAGGATAGCTGGGTCAGGAATTTACCCTCCAATAGTGTTTTGTTTTTTAGGGCATTATAGAAACCCAGGGTTGTTTGTCTCTTTATTCCCCAAGCAGCGCTGACAAACCCGGAACAGTCATTTCCATATATTATTTTACTGCTCTTTATTTTTACTTGAAAATCTTGAGCCGTGCTTACTTGGTATCCATCCATACTATAGGGAATTCCTGTATAAGTGACTCCCTTTTTAAAGGTGAAGGAGGCTTTTTTATCTAGTAGGTCATATATTGGAGTCCATTTTATTTCAGCCATTGCAGTTGCAATCTTCAATATTTTATCTTCTCTGCTTTCAATATTTTGAACAATTGCGACTTCTAAAGCAGGTGCGGCAAGCTCCTGCTTTAGGCTATATATTATATCTTCCACCTTGATGTCGTAGGATGAAACAAAAGTTTTAATACTGGTTTTGTTATTGATAGGTGCTCTATTTGGATATAAAATAATAATCCAAAAGATGATAATGACTATAGATAATATGGATTTCACAAATAGACTTATAATATTTAATGTTTTTGCCATGATTATCACCTCAAATAAATATATACAAAAGTATATTTAATTAGAAGCGAAATTTAATTGTTTCATTTCTTTTAGTGTCTTCCTTATATTTAGCGGCAATGTTAAGATTATGTTATAATAAATGAAAAATGTAGTTACAGATACATGGAGGATAAGAAATGCAGCAGGATGATACACTACTAATTGAAAATCTTTCTATCATTATTAATTCGGAGAGGCAGCTTTATTTTTGTAATAGAAATAATGAAGAGGCCTTAAGGTTAATTGATGAATTAGAAATCATGGATAAAATAAAACAAAGAGAATTAGGAACTATATTTTATAATAATTATTTTGTTGATATTCAAGAATTTAATGCAAAGAATGAAACAATTTATCATATAGTCGTAAACAAATATATAGATAAAAAAGATTATTCCGATAATTCAATATATATTGACATAACCACCGGATTTTATAATAAGAACTTCTGGGAAAGCATTAATATGGGAATAATCAAGGTGATATTTCCTGAATATTATGGGGTTATAGCTCTTAATTTTAGTAGTATTAAAAAGCTAAAGCAAAGGGTTACAAGAAAGATATACGATAATCTCTTATACGCTATAGCTCAGTCAGTGAAAAATGAGATTGGGAAAGAGGATATTGCAATAAGATATAAGGAAAACAAGATAGGAATATTTTTGTCTAAGGGTAATAAAACTGTTATAGAAACTAAAATAAAAGAAATTGGAAAAAGAATAGATAAAAAGAATTGCAACAAGGATTATAAGCTTGAGATCAACTATGGAAGTGCTTTAGGCAAGGAAAACGATGATTTTAAAGCGATTTTGCAAAAGGCAGAGGAAAATATAAATAGGAATAGATAGCTTAACATAAAAACGGATGTAGGTAATACCTACATCCGTTTTGTATTTAGTTAGTTGATGAAACTAATTTTAGATTCAAGCTTACAGTTTTGCCTTCCCTTGATACTTCTACTTTTACTGTATCTCCAACCTTATGCTTAGCTTTTAGGGTGTTCAATTCTGCAGTTGTCTTCACAGTAGTGCCGTCAAATTTAGTTATAACGTCTGCAATCTTTAAACCTGCTTTTTCAGCTGCACTAAAGGCTGTTATGTCTTGAATGTATATTCCAACAGGCATGTTGTTAGCTGTTGCTGTTGCCTGATCTATGTCTCTAGCGGATATTCCTAACATAATCATTGGCCTTATTAAGTCATTAACCTTTGATTTAACAACATTTATAGGAATAGCAAAGCCTAAACCTTCTACATTGGAACCACCGATTTTAGCAGAATTAATACCAATTACTTCTCCTTGAGAATTTATAAGTGGTCCACCACTATTTCCTTCATTTATTGCAGCATCGGTTTGTATATAAGTCTGATCAGAAGCAGCTGGTGTCTGCTGAACATTACTATTTGGATTTTGCTGACCAGAGGTTGAAGAATCAATTTTTCTATTCAAAGCACTAATTACTCCAGTTGTAACTGAATTTGAAAATTGCTGTCCTAATGGATCTCCAATCGCTACCGCTGTCTCACCTACTTGAAGCTTATCAGAATCGCCAAAGGTTGCAACTCCTGGAACAACAACAGTGCTATCTGTTATTTTTAAAACTGCTAAATCTAAGGAGGCATCATAGTTTACAATCTTCACTGCTTCAGTTTTGTTATTGCTTAATGTAACTGTATATTTATTTCCACCAGATACTACATGATAATTAGTAACTATATATCCATCGGTTGAGAATATTATCCCTGTGCCTTCAGAATATAAGGTACTACCTTGAAAAGTTGATACACCAACTACCGCAGGTCCTACTTTTTTTACTATATCAGCAACGGATAAGCCACTAGTTGCAGTAGAGGTAGAAATAATAGATGATGGGTTAGAAGTATTATCATTTGCAACTGTAGAATTATATATTGTTTTTGGCTGTAGTGCCTTATATAGCGGGGTAGACTGAAATAAGCTAGAATTTGGTATTAGGTAAAATGCGGCACCTGTAAAAATAGTTCCACCAACAATTGAGCTTATAACACCTGTTGCCACATAGGACATAAATCTATGTTTTTTTCTTGGTCCCTTTGGAGCAGTTTGGGTGATAGCTGCTTCTTTTTCACTGTTTTCATTACCTAGGGGTTTATCCATAGCTACTATTGGAATCTCACTTAATTCTGCTTTAGCTTCAATTGGTTCAACTGCGGTTTCAACTACTTCCACCTTGGTTTCAATTGGTCCAGTAGCTTCTGTATAGTCCACATCATGAATCACATTATTATCATTATTTTCGTTCATATTTATTCCTCCATCCTATTAATGAGTTATTGACTTTAATATCATGTCTATATCATATATTTCTTCTGTGACAATGCTATGTCATAATTATTAAAAAAAAATAAACTCTGCAATTATTTTCGGAATTCTGAAGGACTAATACCCTTAAAGAGTTTAAATACTCTAGAAAAGCTGCTATAGGAACGAAAACCAACATCGTAGGCTATTTGAGTTACAGGAAGCTCTGTTGTTGAAAGAAGACTACAGGCATTCATTATTCTTAGTTCATTTAGAAAATCTATAAAATTCTTTCCTAGATTTTTCTTAAAAAGACAACTTAAATAAGAGGTATTCAGATAAAACATATCTGAAAGACTCTTCAAATTTATATCTTCAAAGTAGTGATTGTGAAGATAATATACTAAGTTCCAAAAATTATTTTTTGGCTTAATATTTGTGCAACATTCTGTATAAAAGGACTTTCTTCTTTCTCTATCAAACAAAGCTAAGAGTTCAGTAACCTTAGAGAAAAATATCAAATTTCCCCATATTAAATCCTCCAGTTGGAACTCTTCAAACATATTCTCAAAGATAGCATGAACTTTTGAGGCTAATAAATCTTTAAATTCAATGTAAGAAGGGTATTTATCTTCACCATTTAGTATCATTTTATTTAAGCTTGAACTGATTTTATTAGGACCCAATAATAGATCGAGTTCCATGCTTACATCATATATTTTAAGCTCTACTCCTGGTGTGGAGTTGAACTCATGAACCTGATAAGGTAAGAGTAGTGTAAAGGAATTAGGTCTTATATTATGGCAGACACCGTTAATAATTTCTATTCCAGTGCCCTCTATGACTGAGTAGAATTCTAAATAGCTGTGTCTGTGACTTTCAAAACATCCATTTATTTTGTGTATTGCTATATTAAATCGGAAATTATCTTTAAGCTTTTCCCAACAGGAAAAAGAGTAGGGTAATTTTTTACTCATTGCTTTCACCTTCAATATATATTCCTAATTTTAATATTAACATAAAGTTCTAAAGAAATGATAGCTTTAGGTAAAAAAATAGAAGGTGACACTTGGGTATTAGTAATAATATATATTATAGAGGTGATTACTAATGAAGGATATTAATGAACCTTTAGCCTTCAAATGGAGCATGTACTAGCTCCAATTCGTAGGGATGAACTAATAGTGGGCTTTATGGCTCATGGGTATGTAGGCTTTAGTACTCAATTTGGAGGCATTTATGTCTATTATTTTCATAGAGATAAGGTAGAAGCCTCTTTATTAAGAATTAGTGATAAGGTGGATATAAAATTCATAGAAGAAATTAGAGCTATGATTAATTTTTGGGAAGAAGAACAGACTATAAAGAAACTTCAAAACAGATTTAAGGACAAGTATGGCTATGTTTTACCTGGCGGGTATCAAATGCCAGGAATTGCAAATGCTGATGGTAGAATAGCAGGAACTAATGTAGACTTTGACAAGTTAGTTAAGCTAGGAATTCCAGGCCTTAGAAGTGAGATAGCACAGTATGAAAATACATATTTTTATCAGGGCTTAAATTTATTTTTAGATGCTTTTCTTAAAGCCTGTGACTTTTATATTGAAAATGCAACCTCTCTGCTAGAGATGGAAACAGATGAGAAGAGAAAGGGTGAGCTAAAGGATATAATTGAAACCTTAAATAGCATAAAGGTTAGAAATCCAGCTTCCTTCAGAGAAGGAGTTCAACTAGTTTGGCTCTACTGCGTTATTACAGACACTATGAATTATGGAAGAATGGACGTTTACTTAGGAGACCTTTACTCAAAGGATATAAAGGATAAATTGATTAATGAGGAAGATGGGATTGCTTATCTAAGCTCATTATGGAGGCAGTTCGTTAGAGTTTCTAAAATTCATGATTGTAGAGTAATAATAGGTGGAGTTGGACGTAGAAATGAAATAAATGCGGACGCACTTGCTATGATTATTATGGAAGTTTCAAGAAGGCTTATGGGGTACCTAGAGAGGAAGCAGAAAGGTATCTTCCCTTTGGTTGTGGGGAATATGTTTTAGAAAGTTTAAGTACAGGTACACCTAATAATGGTGTAAACGTTTTAAAAGCTCTGGAGATAACCCTTCATAATGGTTATGATCCTATTTGGAAGCTTCAGCTAGAGGAGGCCTTTGGGGGGATTGAAACACTTAGTGCAAGGTTTGCAGAACTTAATTCAGTTGTGAAAAATGAAATAATAAAGAGGACGACATATGAAGGATAAAGGCTTAAAGAGGCTATACCCAGATTTCTGGTTAGCATAGATAATATATAAAAGGAGGATTTTTAAATGAACAAACTCAACAAAAAGCTAGCTTTCATAGTAGCTGCAGTCATGACTACAACTACAATACTTTCAGGCTGCGCCTCAAAGAAAGTTGCAACTACTACAACTGCTAAGACCCCTTACACACTAGATTGGTACTATATCGGTAATGGTCCGCAAGCTGATAGCGCTAAAGTAGATGCTGCAGCAACTGTTATGCTAAAGGATATCAATGTTACCCTTGTAACCCACTGTATTGATTGGGGTACTTATCAGGCAAAAATGACGACTAATCTTGCCACTGGCGAGAAGATTGACCTATTCATGACAGCCCTTGGTTGGGGTACCTTAATTGTTGATGCTGTTAGAAAGGGGGTTGTTGTTGATATCACGACTTTAGCTCCTAAGTATGCACCTAACGCAGTTGCTACTTTAAAGGGTGGTTTCTGGGAATACAGCAAAATAGATGGGAAAAATTATGCCCTTCCAGTAAACAAAGAAAAGGCTTGTGAAGTTGGTTTTGAATTTAATCAAGCTTATGTAACAAAATATAAATTAGAAGCTCAAACAGCTGCTGTAAAGTCAATTGATGATCTTACACCTCTAGCTAAGGTTATGAAGGATGCAGAGCCTACAAGTTTTCCAATAGAGCCAAATGGTGGTATGGTAGCCTTCACAATCGCTGAAGATGATTTTGTGGCAAATAGCTTAGCTGTTTTACCTCATAATTCAACTGATGACAAATTTGTCTCAGCTCCAGCTAATCCTAATTACCAGAAATTAGCTGATACTGCAAGAGGCTGGTACAATGCAGGCTATATCCAAAAGGATGCAGCTACTGTAACAGACATAACTCCAATTAGAAAAGCTGGCAAAAACATGATTGGATTTGACCCAATGAAACCAGGTAAAGACATAGAAGTTTCAACAGCTACAGGGCAGAATTGGAAACAAGTTATTATTTCAACTCCCTTTACTCGTACAGCTGAAACAATGGGATGCATGATGTCCGTTTCTAAAACGGCTAAAGATCCTTCAAGAGTTTTAGAGTTCTATGATAAATTATACAGTGATGTTAAGTTATTAAACTTAATCGACTTTGGTATAGAAGGAACTCATTATGTTGTAAAGAGCCCAGGAATAATAGACTTTGCACCAGCAACTGATGGTGGAAAGAAGTCAGGTTATAACTTAGGAACTCCATGGATGTTTGGAGATCAATTTAAATCATATTTATTCTCAAACGAAGATCCAAACAAATGGACTCAATTTAAGGCATTTAATGATGCTGCTAAACCAGTTGCAGATGCAGGCTTCATATACAATGATGACAATATCAAAAATGAAGAAGCAGCTTGCGTTAATGTACTGAAAGAATTTGACCCAAGCATTTGCGTTGGTGCTATAGATCCAAAAGTTAATATTCCAAAATATATCGCTAAGTTAGATGCTGCTGGAATGCAGAAGATTCTTACAGATATCAATGCTCAATATGTTGAATGGAAGAAAATAGCAAAGAAATAAGCAAAATTTTTAAAGCAAAGAGGGATGTTTGATTACATCTCTTTTTACTTTTTGTGCGTACTAAGGTATGATAATATTATTAAGCAAAAATATACATACTGGAGGAAATCAACTTGAAAATAGATGGAATAATTTTTGATTTAGATGGGACTTTATGGGATTCAACCCAAGTAGTTTTAAAGTCTTGGAATAGAATCCTTGAAGATAGAGAAGGAATTAAAAACAAATTATCAAAAGAAACTATGGAAAGCGTTATGGGACTTCAGCTTCCACAGATTGGAGCCAAGCTATTCCCATATCTTGAAGTAAAGGATCAAATGGAGCTTATGCTGGCTTGCTGTACGTTGGAGTGTGGCCTTATAAAAGAAGAAGGTGGGGAGCTATTCCAAGGCATAAGTGATACCCTGAAAAAGCTTTTTAGCAGGTATCCATTATTTATTGTAAGTAATTGTCAGGATGGATATATTGAAGCATTTTTTTCTTATCACAAGCTCGATAAATATTTTATTGATTATGAACACGCTGGAAAAACTCGGTTACCTAAAGGAGAAAACATTAAACTTATAATGGAGAGAAATGGACTTACAAGTCCAATTTATGTAGGAGATACTCAAGGCGACCTTGACGGGGCGAGGCTTGCAGCCATACCCTTTGTGTATGCGGCTTATGGCTTTGGTAAAGTACAAGAATATGAATATTCTATAGATAGTATCCAGGATCTTTGTAAGCTATTTTTATAATCATTATTCTCACCACGATTGGAAAGTTATAGACGCTATTGAAACACATGCTATATATAGGTATTATATAAGGTATATATAAAGTTAACCCTCAAGGAGAAATAAATGAAAAAGATATTTACGGAGATAATAACACCTATATTAGCAGCTATAGTCATTTCAATTTTAGTGAATAAATTTGTATTTTTTAAGATAAAGGTGCCAACACTTTCTATGTATCCAACCATCAAAGCTGGAGATCAAATAATAGTTACAAGGATATATAACCTAGACAATTTAAAAAGAGGTGACCTTATAGTATTTTATTCTAAAGAATTAAAGGACAGCTTAATTAAAAGGCTTGTGGGACTTCCTGGAGATAAGGTGGAGGTCACGGAAACTGGAGAGGTTATAATAAATGGTGTCATCCACAAAGAACCTTATGTGGTTAATAGTGAAGCATATATGAAAAGTTTTCAAGTCCCATTAAAGCATTATCTATTCTTTGGAGATAATAGAAGTAACTCAAATGACAGCAGAAAGTGGAAGGATCCATACATTGAGGGGACGGATATTAAAGGTAAAGCTCAATTTATCATATATCCCTTTAGTAGGTTCGGTAGCTTTGTAACAGGAAGTTTAGCCCTTAAACATTAAAAGCAAAAAGAAGGAGTAATGTATGTCAAATATAATGAATAGAAGAAGCACAAGAAGCTATACAAATAAAAAGGTTGAAGATGAGCTTATTGATATTCTACTTAGAGCAGCTATGGCAGCTCCCTCTGCAGGAAATGGCCAACCTTGGAATTTTGTAGTAATAAAGGATAAAGATATTTTAAATGAAATAACAAGCTTTCAGCCTTATTCAAAAATGCTGAAGGAGGCTAGTTTAGCCATTGTTGTTTGCGCAGATATAAAGAACAAAGACTATCATGGCTTTTGGGTACAGGATTGCGCTGCAGCAACGGAAAACATTTTACTTATGGCTGAAGAAATAGGGTTAGGAGCAGTTTGGCTTGGCGCCTACCCAAATGAAGCTACAATAGTGCCTTTAAGTGAACTCTTAAAACTTCCCAAGGAAATAATACCACTATCAATAGTCTCCATAGGATACCCTAAGGAAAAAGTAAAACCTGAAGATAGATATGATTCCTCAAGGATTCATATAGACAGGTGGTAATTTTATTTTTTCATTAAATTGTTATTTCGTATGGTCCTATAGCTTTTAGGAGAATAGCCTGTTATTTTTTTAAAAACATTGGAAAAATAATATTGATTGTTGAAGGATAAATAAGAGCCTATTTCTTTTATGCTTTGATTATCTGTATCAAGAAGTTGGCACGCCTTTTGTATTTTGATTCTGTTGAAATACTCTATTGGTGGATAGCCAGTTTTTTGTTTGAATATCCTTACAAAGTGATATAGGGACATATTTGCCATAGAAGAGAATTCCTTTAAGGGGAAAGTCCTGTTTACATTTTCATGCATAAAACTAATTATTCTTTCGATATTTATGTCCTGCACATCGTTTGGCAAGCTATGTTTACTTGTATATATAATATAAGCAAAAAGCTTTTGCAGGCAGGTGGAGATATATAATAATTTAGGAAAATTATAACCAGTATATAAAATAGGAAACATCTCTTCAAACATATGTGCTAAAGTCCCAATGTCTGTAACATGGCAGGAAGGATTAGCCTTAGTAAAACCTATGGCATCCATTAAGGCTTCCACCCCATCTCCCTTAAAATGGACCCAATAAACTGACCAAGGATCTTCAAGGGAGGAACCATAGCAATGTTTAGTGTTCTTATCACAAAAAAATATGTCCCCTTCCTTAATAGCTATCGTTCTTGTAGATACTACACCATCCTTATCCTTTATTTTAAGATATCCCTTACCTTTAATACAAAAATGGATAACGTATTCTTCTATTTCATCTCTATCAACATAGTGCCAGTTTGCTTCTCCAAAGTAGCCAAGCTTTATAACTATAAGATTTTTAAGAAATAAGTTCAAACTTTCTTCCTGAACTATATCCTCTGGTATATAAAGGGACCTGAAGTTTTCATTCATAGTAGTTACCCCCCACATTAATATATAAGCAATATATTATATCTTTATAGCAACAAAACAAATTGATTATATTAAATATCAGTAATATAATTATAGCATTGACCTAATGATATGTGAATGAAATATATAATTATATAGCAAAATAACATATTAGCTCAAGGATGGTAATGGTGAAAATTTACATAGGCAAATTAATAAGGAGTGAAGGTAAATGGAAACTTTAAAAAATAATGAGTATAACTCTGGTTATATTACAGGTAAGTGTAAAAAACCAGAGGGGGCGCCTTGGATACATAATGCAGTATTTTATCAGATTTATCCTCAAACATTTTTAGATACGAATGGTGATGGAATAGGAGATCTTCAGGGAATTATTGATAAATTGGATTATATAAAAAGCTTAGGGGTAGATGCAATATGGATAAATCCTTTCTTTGAGTCCCCATTTAATGATGCAGGTTATGATATAGCTGACTACTATAAAATTGCCCAAAGGTACGGAAGCAATGAAGATGCTAAAAGGTTATTTGAAGAAGCTCATAAAAAAGGCTTGAAGGTAATATTTGATTTTGTTGCAAGTTATTCCTCCATAGATAATTCTTGGTTTCAAGAGTCAGCTAAGCAGGAAGTAAATAAATATACTAACTGGTATGTATGGACTAGTAACACCTGGGAAAATGTACCTGAACCATATACTGGTAAGTTTGTTCAAGGATATTCAAGAAGAGATGGACAATTCATGAATAATTTCTTCTGGTCCCAGCCAGCTTTAAATTATGGGTTTTCAAACCCAGATCCAACTAAACCTTGGCAGCTTCCAATTGATCATCCAGACGTATTAGCGATGAGAGAAGAAATGAAAAATGTAGTAAGATTTTGGATGGATCTTGGTGCAGATGGGTTTAGAGCAGATATGGCAGGTGCCTTAACAAAGTCAACAAACTATGAAGGCAACAGTCAATTCTTCAATACTACAGCAGATGGAACCTTAAAATTTTGGACGGAAATTCGTAACATATTGGATAAAGAATATCCAGGCTCTTTCATGGTGGCAGAATGGTCTCACCCAGAAGTAGCTATAGAAGCAGGTTTCCATGCAGATTTTTTTCATTGGTTTAAGGCATATAATGATTTGCTACAAAAGGAAAGCTGGAGGATACTAAATGGTTTTTCAGAAGGACATAGTTTCTTTGATAAAGAGGGTAAGGGAAATATAACTAATTTCTTAAAGGAATATATTGATCAATATGAAAAAAGCAAAGATAAGGGTTATGTATGTCTTCCAATAGGGAACCATGACTTATCAAGGCTTAACATTGAAAGGACTGATTCAGAACTTGAGATGCTTTTCGCTTTTTCCTTATGTATGCCTGGAATACCCTTTATATATTATGGAAATGAGATTGGGATGAAACAACTATATGGTAATCCACATGTGGAAGGAGCCTATGAACCTAGATCAGGTTCCAGAACACCAATGCAATGGTCAAAGAGTAAAAATGCTGGGTTTTCTTCAGCACCTGAGGATAAGATTTATTTGCCTGTAGATAAGGATGAAGATTTTCCGAATGTTGAAGAACAAGAGAAGGATCAAAATTCTTTACTTAATAAGGTTAGGAGGCTTGTAAACCTTAAAAAGGAAGAAAAAGCCTTAAGCTCTTATGCAGAGTTTGTACCACTTTATGCTAAGGAAAATGCTTATCCCTTTGTATTTGCAAGGGCTTTTGAAGACGAGGTAGTATTAATTGCAGTAAATCCTTCCCCAAATAAATGTGAAGCATCTTTTAAAGCTAATATTGATTTAGCAAATAAAAAGCTGCTTTCAGGAATAGGGCTAGATATAACAGAAGGCAAGGACTTCATTAAATTGGAGATCCCAAGTCAAAGCTATTCAATTTATAAAGTTAAGAGAAAATGATATCAGGGCCCTAGGGTCCCAAGGCCAGTTATTTTGAATAACTGGCCTTAAATATTCGTATATGGTACAATAAGTATCATTTATTTTTAATATAACAAAAAGCAGGTGATAACTTGGACATATTCTTCTTTATTTTAACCAGAAACATATTACCCTTAGTTCTAATAATTGTCTTAGGTTTTTTACTTAGTAAAAAATTCGATTTAGATATTGGGTCTCTTAGCAAGTTGAATTTTTATATTTATGTACCCTTTTTCATTTTTATACAAATATATACCACCAAACTACCAAAGGAAATGCTTAAAGTACTTATATTTGTAGCTTTACTCGCAGTAGTAAATACCATAGTTACTGCAATAGTTGCAAGGTTTAGAAAATATGATGAAGGCTATAAAAATGCATTTGTTAACTCCATTATGTTCTATAATTCAGGGAATATTGGTATTCCGCTCATAACCTTGATTTTCAGCAGCGGACCGTTTCTTATTAACGGTAAGACCCCCTATTTAACACTGGCACTCACCACCCAGATAGTGGTATTAATTGTTCAGAATATATCCACAAATACAGTAGGCTTTTTCAATGCAGGAAAGGGAGAGATGCATTGGCAGGATTCAGTTAAGAGTATACTTAAAATGCCCACAATATATATGATTCCTTTAGCATTTTTGCTTAAGGCGCTTCCTATAAATTTAGAAACTATGCCCTTATGGCCAGGTCTTATGTATATAAAGGACGGACTAATTTCCTTTGCGTTATTAACCTTAGGAGTTCAGCTTTCAAAAACTAAGGTTTCCTTTAAAAATCCAGATGTGTATTTGTCTTGCTTTTTAAGACTAATTGGTGGACCGGCTATGGCCTTTCTGATAATTAAGATGTTGGGTATAGATGGAATAGCTGCTCAAACCCTTATGATATCCTCAGCCATACCTACTGCGGTAAATACTGCCCTAATAGCTGTAGAAAGGAATAATCATCCAGATTTTGCATCTCTAGCAGTTATGACTTCCACCATTTTAAGCTCAATAACCTTAGTTCTTATTGTATATATATCTAGATTATTATTTCCAATGTAATTCCTAGAAAAGTTTCTTATAGTATAATATAACCCAAAGCGATTCTTTAGAATTAGAAGGTGGTGAAGATTTGGATTTATTTGATATTACTAATGAAAAGAACTACAGTAATTTAAAGCCCCTTGCAGAAAGGGTAAGACCTGAAACTCTGGAGGAATTTATAGGACAAGAGCATTTGGTAAATAAAGACAAAATGCTTTATAGAGCTATTGTTTCTGATAACTTAACCTCTGCCATATTTTACGGACCCCCTGGCGTTGGCAAAACCACCTTAGCAAGGATTATAGCAAATCAAACAAAGGCTCATTTTTATGAACTGAGTGCAGTTTCAGCAGGAACTGCAGATATAAGAAAAATTGTAGCTGAGGCAGAAACAAATATTAAACTTTACCAACGTAAAACCATATTATTTTTAGATGAGGTTCATAGGTTTAGCAAATCACAGCAGGATTCAATGCTACCTTCTGTAGAAAAGGGAATCATTATTTTGATTGGAGCTACCACAGAAAATCCATACTTTGAAGTAAATAATGCTCTTTTGTCCAGATCTATGATATTTGAGTTAAAGGCTCTAACTGATAAGGATGTTAAAAAGGCTATAATAAATGCCATTAAAAATCCAAAAGGCTTTGGTAATCTAAGTATAGAACTAGAGGAGGAAGTATTAGATTATTTTACTATTCATAGTAATGGAGACATAAGAAAGGCACTTAATGCTTTGGATATGGCAGTAAGAACCTCTAAAAGGACAGAGGATAAAATTTATATATCCGTTGAAGATGCTAAGGAATGCATACAAAGGAAGATGACGCTTTATGATAAAAATGGGGATAACCACTATGATACTATAAGTGCCTTTATTAAATCAATGAGGGGAAGTGACCCGGATGGGACCGCATTTTATTTGGCAAAGATGCTTGATGCAGGCGAGGATCCGATCTATATAGCAAGAAGGATAGTAGTTCATGCCTCTGAAGACGTAGGAAATGCAGATCCTCTTGCTCTTGTGGTGGCAACAAGTGCTATGACTGCGGCTCATATGATAGGTATGCCAGAATGCAGGATAAATTTAGCGCAAGCCGCAATATATGTAGCCTGTGCCCCTAAGTCAGACGCCTCTTGTAAGGCTATTGATTTAGCTCTACAGGACGTGAAGCAGCATAGAGATTCTGGAATTCCAGCACCCTTAATGGATACCCATTATAAGGGGGCTAAAAACCTAGGACACGGAGTAGGGTATAGATATCCTCATGATTTTGGCGGGTTCGTAAAGCAACAATATTTACCTGATTCTCATAAGGATAAAATCTATTATGAACCAACAAACAATGGTATGGAGGCCAAAATAAAGGAAAGATTAAAGAAATTATGGGATTAGTAAAATTATATTTAAGGTGGGACATAAATGAAAGTATTATTTATAGGCGGAACTGGATTAATAAGTACGGCGGTTTCAAAGTTAGCTGTTGAAAAGGGGTTTGAGCTATATTTATTAAATAGGGGTCTAAGAAATGAGAATGTGCCTATAGGAGCAAAGATAATTCAAGGTAATATAAGAGATATAAAAGCTACTAAACAAGCTCTAAAGGACTATAAATTTGATGTAGTAGTTAATTGGATTGGCTTTTTACCTGAAACCGTTGAAAATGATATAGAGCTATTTAAAGGCAAAATAAGTCAATATATATATATAAGCTCTGCTTCAGCTTACCAAAAGCCATCGGCTCACTATATTGTTACGGAGTCTACCCCTTTAGCTAATTCTCATTGGGAATATTCAAGAAATAAAATTGCATCTGAAGAAAGGCTGATGAAAGAATATAGGGATAATGGATTTCCCTTTACAGTTGTTAGACCTACCTTCACTTACGGAGATGCTATGATTCCTGCTTCAATAAATAGCTGGAGTAAGCCTTATTCCTTAATAGATAGGATGAAGAAGGGTAAAAAAATAATAGTTCAAGGAGACGGATCTTCCCTTTGGACTATGACCCACAATACTGATTTTGCAAAGGGTTTTGTAGGACTAATTGGTAATATTCATGCCATAGGACATGCTTTTCACATAACCTCAGATGAAGTTTTAACCTGGGATCAAATATATGAAACCATAGGTATGACCGTTGGAGTTAAACCAAATATAATACATATTCCGTCTGATTTTATAATTGCATTTTGTCCAGAGGAGGAAGGAAATTTACTTGGTGATAAAGCAGTTAGTGTAGTTTTTGATAATACTAAGATTAAAAGCTATGTTCCTGATTTTAAAGCAACTACAGACTTTTCAGCTGGAGTTAGAAAATCTGTAGAATATTTCCAGGCGCATTCTGATAAATGCTCCATAGATGAGGAGTGGAATGCCACCATGGACAAAATAATAGCAGCATATGAGACTGGACTACCCACAACAAAATAAGCACAAAACAATCACGGAAGGGTTTCTTTCCGTGATTGTTCTATTGAGGAGATTTTATAAATATTAATAAGCTTGGAACTTAGAGCATACAGTAGTACCAAACAATTTAACAATTGAAACATAATATAGGAGGGCTTTATTTTGGAAAAAAATTATTTACCAAAGGTTGCTTACTTCTCCATGGAGTATGGCATTGATGTTTCCTTTAAAGCTTATGCTGGGGGCTTAGGAATTCTAGCAGGTGACTATATTAAAGGTGCAAAGGATTATGGTTATCCATTAGTTGCACTGGGTATCAAGTGGAAACAAGGCTATACAGATCAATTAATAGGGGAGGATGGGACCCCTTATGATACCTATCATAATAATAAATATGACTTTTTAAAGGATACAGGAGTGAAAATTTCTGTAAATATAAGGCATACTGAAGTATTCTGTAAAGTTTGGCTTTTAGATTGCTTTAATAATATCCCTCTATATTTATTAGATACTGATATTCCAGAAAATAATGACAATTGGATTACAGGGCAACTATATGGATGGTTTGGTGAAGAAAGAATCGCCCAGGAAATAGTGCTAGGCATTGGTGGCATAAAGGCTCTAAGGGCCTTGAATATTGACGTAGACGTATATCATTTCAATGAAGGTCATGCTGTTTTTGCAGGCCTTGAATTGATGAGAGAAAAAGTTGAAGAGGGATTGACTTTCGATGCTGCAATGGAAGCCTCAAAACAGGAGATAGTATTTACAACCCACACACCAATAGTTGAGGGAAATGAGTCCCATATAGTTGAAAAACTCATGTATATGGGCGCTAACAATGGGTTCACCGAAGAAGAATTAATTAAGTTAGGGGGTTCACCTTTTAATATGACCGTTGCAGCACTGCGTCTATCACGTTTATCCAATGCTGTTGCAGAGCTGCACAGAGTTACTGCAAATAAGATGTGGAAGGGTACGAAGGGTAGCTCTAAAATAATAGGAATAACTAATGCAATTCACAAGCCAACCTGGGTAGATAACAATATGATTGATGCTGCAGAAGGCATGGGTGATCTTTGGGGAAATCATATGAAAAATAAAAAAGCTCTAATAGATTTTATTTATACTAGAAATGGTGTAGAACTTAATAGCGATAAGTTATTGATAGGATTCTCAAGAAGAGCAGCTCCTTATAAAAGAAGCAATTTTATATTCACAAATGAAGAGCTTATGGACCCGTTACTAAAGGCAGGAAAAGTGCAAATAGTATTTTCTGGTAAAGCTCATCCTTTAGATGATGAGGGTAAAAAAATAGTTTCAGATATTATAATTATAACAAAAAAATATCCTAACTCCGTTGTGTTTCTTCAAAATTATGATATGACCATAGGAAAAATGCTTACAAGAGGGGCAGACATATGGCTAAATAATCCTAGAAGACCAAAGGAAGCAAGCGGTACCTCGGGGATGAAGGCAACTATGAATGGAGTACTTAATTTAAGCATATTAGATGGATGGTGGCCAGAAGCTTGCCAGGATGGGGAAAATGGATGGCAGTTTGGAAATGGCTTTGAAAATGCTAATGACGAAATCCTTGATGAAAATGATCTAAAGGATTTGTATAAAGTATTACTTGGAGAAGTTATTCCTACTTATTATGAAAATCGAGTAAAATGGGTAGAGATGATGAAAAATAGTATTAATTCCACTAAGGATTACTTCTCTGTAAAGAGAATGCTTGAAGAATACTTTGGCAAACTTTATACAAAGCAATAACAGCTTTTCTTCAAAATAAAGCTGATTTAATCCAAGGACATACCTGTTTAACCGTGAAAGTCAACATTAAGGATATTACTTTTATATCGTTTAATGCTAACTTGTTCGATTTATCAATAACAGGTGTGTCCCTGTTCATATTAGAACGTTTCAATATTATTTTCGATAATATTACCACCTATAATTACCTTATGTATATTTATAGCTTCATCAAATAAAATAAGATCCCCATCATAGCCTTCCTTTATTAATCCTTTTTTATTGGCAACACCGCAAAATATAGCAGGATTATAAGTTGCCATTTTTATAAGTTCTGGAAGCTTTAAACTTGTATTTAACAATAAATTTGATATTGACTTATCTAAGGTTAGTAAAGACCCTGCTAGTGTTCCATTTTCTAAACGGGCACTGCCATTTTTAACATAAACCTTTAAGCCCCCTAAACTATATTCACCCTCCCCCATACATGTAGCCATCATAGAATCAGAAATCAATATAATCTCGTCAGTAGTTTTTTGTTTAAGGGCTATTCTTATTGATGGATATGAAACATGAATTCCATCACATATAAGTTCGCAGCTTATATGTGTATCAAATATAGCTCCAACCGTTCCAGGTTCTCTATGATGAAGACCCTTCATAGCATTATATAAATGTGTGGAGTGACTTATACCTTTTTCAATACCTAAAATAGCTTCATTGTAGTTAGCATTTGTGTGGCCAAGTGAAGCCTTTATACCTATCTTAGTTAGATAAGCTATAAGCTCCATTGCCCCTTCAAGCTCTGGAGCTATGGTCATGGAGGTTATGATAGAGGCATAATCATCAATTATATTTTTTATATTATCTATAGTAGGTGGTAATAAATAATTTATATCTAAGGCTCCAGCCATAGCTATATTAACGAAGGGACTTTCAAAATTTGCTCCTAGGATGTTTGCACCCAAAGTTTTCCCCATTGCTTTTTTAATGCCCTCTAAGGCTTTAACAATTAAGGGTATTGTTGAGGGTACTAAAGTTGGCAAAAATGAGGTAATACCATGGGAGGCAAGAGTTAAGGAAACACTATTTAAGCTTTGGTAACTTCCTTCCATAACGTCATAGCCAGCAGCTCCGTGGGTATGAATATCTATAAACCCTGGAGATAAAAACCTTCCACCCCCATCTATTATTATTTCGTCCTCATACATTTTAGGATTAATTTTTTCTATTATATTATTTTTTATTAGCAAGCTACCGCATTCTACTTTATCTAAGTAAACAAGTTTACAATTATTTATTATCATTTTATCCTCCTGTATTCCTAATAACAATTATTAATTGTTATGTTCTTATATTATTATAACATAGCCTAAATATTAAATAATGCTACTCAATTAATATTATATTTCACTTTTTTTGACTAGGTTAACCCTATAAAGTTCGTGAAATATAGAACTTGATATGTTATAATTATATTGAGTTTATTGAACATATATAATTGAAAATAGTAAAGATTTGTTAAATTAGTATTACAAGGAGAGATTCAAATGAGTGCAGTTTTAGGAACAGATCAAGTAGTACAGATAGGTATAATTGTAAAAGACGTAGAAACGACCGCAACTAAATATGCTGAATTCCTTGGAGTTGCAAAACCTGACATTATTATAACAGGAAAATATGAGGAAGCTTTGACGGAGTATAAGGGACAACCATCAGAAGCTACTGCAAGATTGGCATTTTTCCATGTTGGACCCAGCTTAGATATTGAGCTAATACAGCCAGATGAAAAGCCAAGTACATGGAGAGAATTTCTTGATGAAAAGGGGGAAGGCGTTCATCATATTGCTTTCTTTATAAAAGGGATGAAAGAAAAAATATTTGAACTAGGCGCACAAAATATAAGCTTAGTACAAAAAGGTGAATATACTGGAGGAAGATATGCATATATGGATTCCTCAAAAGATTTAAAGACTATACTTGAACTACTAGAGAACGATTAATATCCATAAGTAATTTATATAATAAATTAGTATGGATTTATTAAAATGACAGGCTGTAATTGACAGCCTGTTTTTTGCAATCTCAACCATCAGAGTGGGGGCAATACTATGGGATTTTTTAAAAAATATTTAAAAAGATACTGGAAACCCTTTTTTTTAGCAATAGCTTTTTTAACTTTAGAAACTTGCTGTGATTTACTTCAACCTACAATAATGTCTAAGATTATTGATGTTGGAGTAGTGGATAAGAAAATAGGATACATTTTTAATATGACGACTCTTATGTTGGGTGTAACTGCTCTAGGAGCAGTAGGAGCAGTTACTAGAAACATTTTAGCAAGCAATGTTTCTATGAAATTTGGAAGAGATTTAAGGAAGGATTTATATAAAAAGATTCAATCCTTATCCTTTGAAAACATAGATAAGTTAGAAGGAGCTTCTTTGGTAACTAGGCTTACAAATGATATAAGCCAAGTTCAAAACTTCGTAAATGGTCTTATGAGAATATTTGTTAAGGCACCGCTACTTTGCGTGGGCAGTATTTTTATGGCTACAAGACTAAATTTCAGATTAGCCTTTGTTTTTGCGATTATAGTGCCAGTGGTTGGAATAATGATTTTTATAAATATGAAGATAGGTTACCCATTATTTATTAGAGTTCAAGGTGCTTTAGATAAGGTTAATGGGACAATAAGAGAATATCTGAGCGGGGTGAGGGTGGTAAAAGCCTTTAACAGATTTTCTTATGAAAAAGATAGATTCCAGAAGGTAAATAAAGAACAGGCTGATATTTCCATAAAAACTATGAGGGCTATGGCAGTATTTCCACCTAGTATAAATTTCGTCATAAATCTTGGTATATTGTCAGTTTTATGGTTTGGTGGAATTAATGTAAATAATCATAATATGCAGATAGGACAGATTATGGCCTTTATAAACTATATGACTCAAATATTGTTTTCCATGATGATGATCTCTTTTATATTTTCAACCTTTGTTAGAGCGAGAGCATGTGCACAAAGGATTAATGAGGTATTTAATGAAATAAACAATATGGAACAGGGAGAAATATTAAAAGCGAATCCCACCCAAAAGTGGGCTTTTTTAAAAGGTAGAATAGAATTTAATAAGGTAAGTTTTTCTTATTTGGGAACTAAGGGACTGCCTGTACTAAAGGACATAAACTTTATAGCTGCTAGTGGTGAAACTATTGGGATAATAGGTTCAACAGGTTCTGGGAAAAGCACCTTAGTAAATCTTATACCTAGATTTTATGATGCTCGGCAGGGGAGTATCAGCTTCAACGGGATAAATGTGAAAAATATAGAAATTAGAGAGCTTAGAGATAAAATATCACTAGTGCCTCAGAAAACTGTACTTTTTACTGGATCAGTAATAGACAACATCAGATGGGGTAAGGAAGAGGCTACATTAGAAGAGGTTATGGAGGCAACAGAACTTGCAAGAATTCATGACTTTATAGCATCCCTACCAGAAGGGTATAATACAAAAATTGGACAAGGGGGAGTTAATTTTTCAGGGGGACAAAAGCAAAGACTTGCAATAGCAAGAGCTCTAATTAAAAAACCAGAAATATTGATCTTAGACGATTGTACCAGTGCTCTTGATGTAGAGACTGAAGGGAGGATAAGAGAAGCTATTAAAGTTTATGCTAAGGGGTTGACCTGTATGATTATAGCGCAAAGAATAACTTCAGTTATGGATACGGATAAGATTATAGTTCTTGATAATGGAGAAATTGCAGGTGTAGGAAAGCATAAGGATCTAATGAGTAGCTGCCAGGTATATAAGGATATATATCATTCTCAGCTGGGAATAGAGGCATAACAATTGATAATTGTTATGTGCTTAATAGGAGTGCAGGAGGGGACTAAATGGAAAAACAATCTAAAAAAGATAACTATAGTAAGAGTAACTTTAATATGATGAATAAAGGTAATCCTAGAAACTCTGGGCCTGTTAAAAAACCTAAAAATTTCAAAGGGACCTTAAAAAGGTTATGGCATTATTTTGGCCCAGAGAAAATAAGGCTTATATTTTTACTATCTTTAATAATTATAGATACATTAATACTTATATTTATCCCTTTCCTTATTGGAAGAGCAATCGATTTAATAGATAAAGTTGAAGGTGTTAATTTTAATGCCTTAGGACTAATAGTAATTATATTAATGCTGTCGTATCTGATCGATGCTTTAATTAATTTTTTTCAAAACTTCGTAATGGCTGGAGTATCACAAAGAATTGTATTCTCTTTCAGAAGAGCTTTAATGGAAAAGTTACAGAAGCTCCCTATAGTTTTTTTTGATTCTACAACTCATGGAGAAATTATGAGTAGACTTACAAATGATATCGACAACATAAGTACGACAATCTCCCAATCCACCACTCAATTAATGGCTGGAATTATAACAGTTATTGGAGCAATCGCAATGATGCTTTACATAAGTCCTATACTTACAGCTGCCAGTATTATTACTATCCCTATGATTTTTGCCTTAACTAGAGCTGTAACTAAAAAGACCTCTCACCTTTTTAGGGAGCAACAAAAGGAGCTGGGCATACTAAATGGCCATATAGAAGAAAGTATATCTGGGATACAGGTAGTTAAAGCCTTCAATCATGAGGATAAATCTATAAAAGAGTTAGAAGTAATAAATAACAGGCTATGTGAGGTTGGTATAAAAGCATTAATATTTTCAGGCTTCTTGATGCCAATTATGAATGTTATAAACAATATAGGGTTTACAGTAGTTGCTGGTCTTGGAGGTATATTAGCTCTAAAAGCTATGATAACTATTGGTACAATAACTAGCTTTATAATATATTCCAAGCAATTTTCAAGACCTTTAAATGATTTTGCAAATATCTATAACACTCTCCAGTCAGCAATAGCTGGAGCAGAAAGAGTATTTGAAATACTAGATGACAAAGAAGAAGCCTTAGATTCAAGTTTAGCTATAGATTTAAATAATCCCAAAGGACATGTAGTATTTGAAGGGGTTGATTTTGGCTATAGGAGTGATTTAAAGATATTAAAAGATATCAATTTTGAAGCTCCCGCCGGCAGTAACATAGCTTTAGTGGGACCAACCGGAGCAGGAAAAACCACTATAGTTAATTTACTAGCTAGATTTTATGATGTAACTTCCGGTAAAATCACAATAGATGGTACTGATATAAGGTCTTATACTAGGGATAGCCTTAGAAAATGCTTTGGCATAGTATTGCAGGACACCTATTTATTTTCGGGGACCATAAGGGACAATATAAAATATGGAAAGCTTAATGCTACGGAGGAAGAAATAATAGCTGCCTCAAAAATGGCAAATGCTCATGTGTTTATAGAACGACTGCCACAGGGTTACGATACAATACTTTCAGAAAGTGGCAACAATTTAAGCCAAGGACAAAGACAATTGCTTGCAATAGGAAGGGCAATACTAGCAGATCCTTCTATACTCATATTAGATGAAGCTACAAGCAGCGTGGACACAAGAACCGAACTAAATATTCAAGAGGGAATGCTAAAGCTTATGGAGGGAAGGACCAGCTTTGTCATAGCACACAGACTAAGCACCATAAGGGATGCAGATATGATTATAGTAATAGACAAGGGTCAAATATTAGAAAAAGGAAATCACCACAGTTTACTTTTGAAAAAAGGCTTTTATTACAATATGTATAATAATCAATATAAAAATATTGGGGAAAATTAATGACTGATAGGTTTAATCGATAAACTGGATTATTGATCTAAAATGAACAGTGACACACCTCCAGATTCTAGGACGACGAAAAAATCTATTAACTGAAAGAGTATATAATGATAGTGTTTCATCGTTCGCTTTGGAGGTATGTCACTGGATTAAATTTGATTTTGTAGTGGTAAATAGGGATAGCTAATATCGTTTAATTATTTCCCTTATCTGCTTGGGAAGCATTCTTTTTAGCCTCTTCTTTATCCTGCTGCATTTCATCTATAGTTTTAATCTTCAATCTAGCAGCACCTCTATATTCCTTAGTAGGAATAAGATTGTCAGAACTTAATCTCTTTTTAGCCTCTTCAATTGTATTTTCATACTGTGGAAGCCATTCACTTTGGGCAACCAGCATTTCATCCGTCATCTGACATATTTCAGAGGTGGTACATACTGCACCTACAAGAGGGTCCATCATCATTGCTTGCCTGAGTAGCATATTATCACCCTTTACCGCAGCTTCAACTGATAACCTTTGTACTGAAATACTATTATTGCATATGGCGGCGCAGCCTAGGGGCAAATCGCCTACCTTAGGAATATTGATTCCATTGTAATCTACATAACCTGGAACTTCTACAATTGCATCCTCTGGAAGATTAGTGATAGTGCCATTATTAACTACATTGAAGTGTCCTCTATATAGTCTTCCAGTCTCTAGACCCTCAATTATGTAAGAACCATGTTCCCTACTTCTTAGCTCTCCGCTATATATCCAAGCAGGTTCCTTCATCCAGTTAGGAAAATCTGTTTCAAACCAGTTTCTTCCCTCTGTGCAAACTCTTAGATATCCTCCTGTTTCTCCATTGATCCAGCTATCTAGGGAGATCCAGTTATTTATTTCAGACTGTCTTTTTCTGTACCAAGCAACATATTCGCTTAGATGGCCATTAGATTCAGTGCTATAATAACCAAAATGTTTCAGCATATCTATTCTAACTTTCTCTGTTATGCTAAATTCAGGGTGGTTCTCAAAAGCCTCTAAAAGCTTTCCGGTCATGTCTTCACCTTTATACTTAATTTGGATGTACCAAGTTTGATGATTTATTCCTGCACAAATTATATCCAAATCTTCTTGCTTTAGACCAAGGACCTTAGCAATCTGAGAATGCCCTCCTTGAACTCCATGACAAAGACCTATAGTTTTTACTCCGCCATATTTATTAGCGGCCCAGGTCATCATAACATTAGGGTTAGCATAATTAAGCATAATACAGTCTGGATCTGAAACTTCTCTAATATCTTTGCAAAACTCCAGCACTTGAGCGATACCTCTTTGACCATACATAATTCCACCCGCACAAATAGTATCTCCTACACATTGGTCCACTCCATATTTTAATGGAATATCTATGTCTAGTTTAAAGGCGTCTAGGCCACCAATTCTTACTACATTTACAACATATTTAGCATTTTTCAAGGCCTCTCTTCTATTTAGAGTAGAATGTATTTTTATGGTTAAGCCATTTCCATCTATATCTCTTTGGCATAATTGGGTAACCATATCCAAATTATGTTGATTTATGTCCATAAAAGAAATCTCCAAGTTACTAAATTCATTTACTGATAATATATCTCGCAACAGTACTCTTGTAAAACCAACACTACCTGCACCAATAAAAGCTATTTTAAATGACATTTTTGCTACCTCCCCAGATTAGTTTATTAACAAATTATGTTTACCTTATAGATGTTATTTTAGAGATTAATAGAAAAAAATGTTTTCAAATTTCAAACCAAGATTAAATATAATGTAAGATATTCTAACTTTCATGGAAAAGTTTTATTTTGTTATTATGTTTTCTATATTCTGCAGGGGATACACCTCTACATTTCTTAAAGACATAAGAAAAGTACTGTCTGCTACCAAATCCAAGTTCCATGGCCATGTCAATAATCATAATATCTGTATATGATAAGAGCATCTCAGCCTTTTCTACTCTTAGGTTTTCAATATAATCAATGATGGTTTGCCCTATCTGCTTTTTAAAAATCCTATGAAGATAATTTGGATGAATATTTATCTTATTTGCTATAGTTGCAACTTTTAAATCCCTATCCAAATTATTTTTAATATATTGAATAGCTTGTCTAACATATTTACTTACATTACTTTCTGCTTCCTCTTTATCTTTTTTAAACTTTCTCCCTAAAGCTATAATTAGCTGATATATAAGGAGCTCAACAGTGTAAGTCTTATCTATATAACCACTTTCTAATTCTCTTATTATCTGGGAAAGTATGCCTTGTATTTCATCCTCGTCTCTAAATATAAAGTATGGAGCACCTATGTTTAAAATATAATTGGAAGCTTCTGAATTTTTTAATAAGTTAACTGTGTTAATAATCTCCTCATCACTTTCTTCAAAGCCAAATTCAATATTCATTAGCCTACAGGAGTTTTCCTCTTCCACCAGTAATCGATGTGAAACTCCTGCATCTAAAAAGATACAGTCCCCCTTTTTCATATCAAAGCTATGCTGCTCAAGTTCCACTCTGCACTGACCCTTTGTTACATACATAAGCTCAATTCTATCATGGAGGTGGTATGACATTTTATAAGATCTCCATTCTCTGGAGTAATATGCATAAACCATTGGTCTATACTTTATTGTGCTTAGCTTTTCATCATATATACTGTTTGTAATCATAGATTTACACCCCCTTCTCTGATATACAATTATTATATCAATAAACAAGAAATAAATCTAAAAGGAAAGGGACATACCTGGAGGTGATGTCCCTGAATTATACTATAGTTTCTGTAAAGTCATCTATTTGACTATTTACTATATCCTCACAGGATTCTGTATTAATGTTTTTATACCATTCAACAGTATTTTTTATTGCCTTATCCACATCCCAGTTAGAAACCCAACCTAAAAGCTCCTTTGCTTTAGTTATATCAAGTCTTAATAGACCCGCTTCATGGAAGACTTCATTGGGTAATTCCTTAGAATAGCTTCCACTTCCCCAATATCTTAAAAGTTTATTTACTAGTTCTTCAGTTGTAATAGTGCTTTCAAGCCTTGGACCAAAGTTATATGAACCACTAAATTCAACTCCATTAGTCATAAGCTTAGCACCTAATAAAATATATCCATAAATAGGGTCTAAGACATGCTGCCAGGGTCTTATTGCCTGAGGCATCCTTAGATTAATGATGGAGTTATTTAATAAGGATCTTATAGAATCAGGTATAAGCCTATCAGGGGACCAATCCCCTCCACCTATTACATTTCCAGCTCTGGCGGAAGCAAGAGCTTTGCCAGAGTTCAGCTTATCCTTTGAAAAAAAGGAACGAAGATAGGAAGATACCAATATTTCAGCGCAACCCTTACTGGAACTATACGGGTCCAAGCCTCCAAGCCTGTCATTTTCTCTATAGCCCCAAAGCCATTCTTTATTTTCATAACATTTGTCACTGGTTATTATAACTGCAGCCTTAGTATAAGCATTTAATCTAAAAGCCTCTAGTAGGTTTGCACTACCAAGAACATTAATTTCATAAGTTTCCCTTGGATTAATGTAGGATTCTTTGACTAAAGCCTGAGCTGCCAAGTGAAATATACAATCTATTTTATAGTCATCAATGACCTCTTTTAATCTTTTATAGTCTCTTATATCTTTTCTTATATCAACTACTTTATTTTTTAAATCTGTAAGTTCAAATATATTATCTTTACATATAGGATCTAAGCCGTAACCTATTACCTTAGCTCCTAATTTGTTAAGGTAAAAAGAAAGCCAACTTCCTTTAAAGCCTGTATGGCCTGTAATTAGGACAGTTTTATTCCTATAGATTTTTTCTAAATCAATCTTCATACTATCATCCCCTAATTACATATAGTGCTTTATTATCTCTATAATACTCAATAGTTCTTTTAATGCCAGAGGAAAGATCTATTCTTACATCCCAATTTAGTAGAGCTTTTATTTTAGTTATATCTGCAGTAGGGGACAATATATCATTAGTTCTTGATTTTAAAGCACCATATTTAGGTTCCACTTTTCCAATCATAGGAAATAAAATATTCTTTAATTTTATCTCCTCCAAAGCCTAATGGAAGGATGAACTCGTTATATCCATATTTTAAATATAATTTCATTATATGCCATATAATAGGTCTCCCTTTTACTAAAGTCAAAGGCTTTGGGGTATCCTCTAAAGAGGAATTAAGCCGTGAACCCTTTCCGCCACATAGGATTACAATTTTTATTTTTATGAGCCTTCACCTTAATTTCATATTATGATTAAAGAGGTGATTTGCCACATATTATTACAATTTAATATTCTTTCTGTTATAATATTATTAATTATTTAATAAGGAGAGGTTATCATGAAAATAGATTTGACAGGAAGAATTGCCTTAGTAACTGGTGCCACTGGAGATTTAGGAAGAGTTATGGTAAGAACTTTAGCAGAGTGTGGAGCAGATGTGGTTATTAATTATCATAGTAATGAAAAAAAAGCTAAGGAGCTCCTTGAAGAAGTCCTAGCCATAGGGAAAAGAGGTATCTTGTGTAAAGGGGATATCACCAAAATGGAGGATATATTAAACATGAAGGAAAAAGTGCTTCATGAGTTTGGAACTATTGATATTTTAGTTGCAACTGCAGTAATCCAATATAACTGGAAGAATATATTAGAACAAAGTCCTGAAGATTATTTAAGTCAATTCAATTCCTGTGTTATGCAAAGTGTGTATTTAGCTAAGGCTTTTGTACCTATTATGATAGAAAAAAACTATGGAAGAATAATAGGAATAAATACAGAATGCTCTATGCAAGCTTTTGTGACCCAGTCTGCTTATGTAGCAGGTAAAAGGGGTATGGATGGAATTTATAGGGTTCTTGCAAAGGAAATAGGGGAGCATCAGATAACAGTAAATCAGGTAGCCCCTGGCTGGACTATAAGTGAAAGGGATCGAGATGCTCACTCCGAACACAATGAAGGATATGAAAAAGCCGTCCCACTAAAAAGAAGAGGAACGGACCAGGAAATAGCAAATGTAGTAGCATTTTTAGCATCTGATTTATCAAGCTTTATTACTGGAGCATATATTCCTGTATCTGGTGGAAATGTTATGCCCGGAATCTAATGGTGCCTTTTAAGGGGGCACCATTAGATTGTGGAGTCTTCTTCGAAGACTCCACGATTCATTTTATCTCGCGACAAATATTGATCTGCTATCCTGCTCCACCGGTAATAAAGCAAATCCATTCCATCAACCGATTAATTCAGTTCTTTTAACTCATCTAAAACAAATAAACCATCGTGTCTTATTAGTACATCATCAAAGTAAATATCTCCGCCACCAGATTCAGGTCTTTGAATAAATACTAAATCCCAATGAACTGAGGATTTATTTCCATTATCACAATCATCATAAGAATTACCTGGGGTAAAATGAATAGAACCGCATATTTTTTCATCAAAAAGTGCTTCCTTCATTGGCTTTAATATAAAGGGATTAACACCTAAAGCAAATTCCCCAATGTATCTTGCGCCTTCATCCGTATCAAAAACAACATTTATTTTTTCAGTGTCATTGGAGGTGGCTTTTACTATTTTACCATCCTTAAATTCTAATCTAATATTTTCATAGGTGAAGCCATCATGTACTGCAGGGGTATTATAAGTTATATATCCGTTAACTGAGGTTTTAAGGGGTGCAGTATACACTTCTCCATCCGGAATATTCATTTGACCATCGCATTTAATGGCATTCATACCCTTTATCGAAAAGGTTAAGTCAGTGTTTGGGCCAGTTATTCTTACCTTATCTGTTTTTTTGAGTAAAGTGACTAAAGGATCCATTGCTTTTGACATTTTGCTATAATCTAAATTACAAACATCAAAGTAAAAGTCCTCAAAAGCCTCCGTACTAGTACTGGCTGCTTGCGCCATAGCAGGAGTAGGGTATCTTAATACCACCCATTTGGTCTTTGGCAATCTGATTTTCATATGTACTGGTTCCATTATGTATTTTGCTACCATAGCAAGCTTCTCCCCAGGAATATCTGATTCTTCAGTAAAATTTACTGGTGCTCTTAAGCCTATAAAAGCATCCATATCAGACATTCTTAGAGCTTCATACTTACCAATAAGCTCTAGCTGCTCCTTAGTGCAGTTCATATAAAGAGCTCTTTCTTGATCTGGGAATTTATTATTAATGAAGGGAATTCCTCCCGCAAGATAAACCTCCTTAATTAATTCTGTAGTTAAAGGATTAAGTGCTCCTATTGTTTCTATTAAAACTTTTTCTCCTTTTTTTATGCTACAGGAGTAATTTACTAAGGTTTTTGCAAGTTTAGTTATTCTTTGATCTACCATAAAAAAAATCTCCTTTTGACAATATTGATTTTCATCGCAAACTTATTTTACTATTTTTATTTTGATTTTACAAATTTATCTTGTATAACTCTATATGTGCTTACACCGAAAACATATTTACTAAAGGGAAGCTTACTTAAAAAATGACAGAAAATTGGGCAAAATATTAAAGCGAGAATAAATAAGGTTACACTTGGGAAAATGTAATCATTTTTTAACTTATAAAAAGTATAAAGCACCCCTGCAAGAACTTCAATTACTGCTACATGCAGTAAATATGCTCCAAAGGAATAATGGGAAATTATCTTTAAAATACTTGTAAGCTTTTTTTTGTTTTTAACAAGGTATAAACTTAATAAAAACAAAAATAGAACTGAAGCTAAATTAAAGCAAATTCTTGATACATTAATAATATAAGCATTTAAATTTATATTAAGTTTGTCTTGCATTATAGTAATATAGTTTATTATGAGAAAAATTATAAAAATTAATACAATATAAATTTTGAAAGCTGATATGTATTTTTTAAACGCCTTCAAGTACCTACTAAAATAGTAACCAAGTAAAAAGTATAAAGAATAAAATAAAGGGGAAATAGAAATAAATTCTTTTAAATGAAAATTAGGCTTGTTAAAGATTAATTGGGAACCCCAATTATCAATGAAGGCCTTATTCGTAATCAATACAATATTTATAAGAATAAAAATAGCTATAAAGCTTATATTGAATTTAGTGGATCTTTCACCTAATTTATTTAGTAGATATAGAATAATTGGGAAGAGCAAATATAATTGTATACAGGTTCCAATATACCAAAGATGGTATATTGTATTACCGGTTATTAAGGAAATTAAAATATTATCTACTTTCTTTCCAAAAACATAAATATATATAAGCGTACAGAAGATATAAGGAAGCATGATTGTCATCAATCTTTTTTTATAGAATCTTGATATGTTAATACCCTCACTATAGGTATAACATAAGGACAAGCCTGAAATAAATATAAAGATAGGTACTCCAGCTCTTGAAATGGAATAAATAAATCTAAGTATTACTGCATTATTTAAGGGGGCATCTGGAGATATGGAGTATCCCCCAATCGTATGCTGTATTAGAATGAAAATAAATGCAATAGCTCTGACTATTTCTAATTCTTCTATAACCTTTTTTTTCATTTAATGGTCACCTTATTTCCTATCATATATTAATATAGATAGTTACTTTAGTTAGTATTTTATACAAGTATGTAAATCATACCATATATATTAAATATTGAGTAAATCTTATTGTAAATATACAGCATATTAACTTTGTTATTAAGATAGTCCATTTCAAAATATTTTAACTATGTTATACTTTTGAATGAGAGAAAACAAAAATGGAGGTATTGAATTGGATAAAATTAAATTAGGAAAAACAGACTTATTTGTTACAAGAACAAGCTTTGGAGCACTCCCTATACAAAGAATATCCTTCGAGGATGCAAAAAAGATTCTTAGAAAAGCCTACGATAATGGTATTAATTTTTATGACACCGCAAGAGGTTATTCTGATAGTGAGGAAAAGATAGGCTATGCTTTAAGTGATGTTAGGAAGGATATAATAATCGCAACGAAGACTTTTGCTGCTGATAAAAAAACTTTATTTCAGCACTTAGAGACAAGCTTAAAAAACTTAAAGACGGATTATGTAGATATACTTCAGCTTCATAACCCTAGTAAACTACCAGATCCTGAGGATATGGAAGGCTTGTATCAGGGACTTATTGAAGCAAGGGAAAAGGGTCTTGTTAGATACATAGGAATAACAAACCATAGGGTAGAAACAGCAATAGAAGCAGCAAAATCTGGACTTTATGATACTATTCAATTCCCGCTAAGCTCCTTATCTGCAGATAGAGATATTGAACTAATTAAAACATGTAAAGAGAAAAATGTAGGGCTCATAGCTATGAAGGCCATGTCAGGAGGCTTAATAACTAATGCAGCTAGTACCTTTGCATTTTTAAGACAATTTGGAAATGTAGTCCCTATTTGGGGAATTCAACGAGAAAGTGAGCTAGATGAATTTTTAGAATTAGAGAAGAACCCTCCAAAGCTTGATTCAGAAATGCTTAAACTCATAGAAAAAGATAGAAAAGAACTATCAGGAGATTTTTGTAGGGGCTGTGGTTATTGTTTACCATGTCCAGCAAAAATCGAGATTCCAATATCGGCGAGGATATCCTTTTTACTCGCAAGGTCTCCTTATAAAAATTATATGAATGATACCTGGAAAGAAAAGATGAATAACATAAACAATTGTATTGAATGCGGGCATTGTAAGGCTCATTGTCCTTATGGCCTAGATACACCAAATTTATTAAAGAAAGAGCTTGTTAAATTCAATGATTTTTATAAAGAACATGTAAACGACTGACCACGTATCAACTAAAGAAACGAAATAAATTAGGGACACACTTGCGCATTGCAAGTGTGTCCCTAAAAACAAATTACATTACTTTTTTAATTTCTTTTGTGGTAATAATAGATCTCTTTTTACAGTGTAATCTTCGGGTTCTATTTCACCCTTAGCTAATCTTTCATTTAATATAAGTAAAGCCTTTCTACTCGGAGATAAGTACTTTCTAATTAATATTACCCCAATTACTATTAAGGCAACTAATATTATAAATGCTATAATGCAGCCAACTATAGAAAAAGCAGTCATAGGTGCAAGACGGCCATAATCATTAATACCATTAAATCCTCTTTTCATCATCGTTATCACTCCCTTCATTACATATATTATATCATCTAAAAGTGATAGTAGTGTGCATTTATTGTGATTTATTTGTGAAATTAATAAAAACAATAAAATAAATATAAACACATTTTCTATTTATACATAGTATATCTAGTGAAATCCAATTTAAAAATATGTTTGGCAAGTAAAATAATGGAAGAATTATTTTATAAAGAATTAGCTTATGGTAACTTCGATATAGATGAAGCGAAAGCAAAAAATGTAACTGAGGTAGAGGATGAAGGGAAACAAACGAACAACCAAAAGCAATACAGTAAACAAACAAACAATAATCATTTTGATCAGAAGGTTAATGTAATGCAAAAGCAGGGTCAAGCAGCTGAGGCAGAAAATGATTTATTCTCCAAGAATAAAGTAGATGTTGATTTATAGCCCTATAATGGGTTATAAGGAGGAGACTTCATGCATGAGGATATATTCTTATTAGAAGATAAAGAAGATAAGGCCCGAGTGCAGCAGGTTCAGAAAAGTGATCAAAGCAATAAACAGGATATGGATCAGCAGCAAAAGGTAGATGTAAAACCGTCTCAGGTTAATCTTCAACATCTCACATTAAATATTAAGGATAAATTAGATGATTTATCTGGAAGTATTGAAGGAATTACCTATAATGAAAAGGATAAGAAATTAGTTTCAAATTTTAGAGAACTGCCTCCTGGGTTTTATTCCTTAAAGGCAAGTTTGAGGCATCAAGAAGATTTTCTTCCGAATATTAAACTTTTACCAGAAGAGGTTACCTTCAATAATATTTATATGAAAAAACGAAAAAGAACTAGGAAACATCGTAAAATTTAAAATAAGAAAGAGCCTGTAAGTATTACTTACAGGCTCTAATTAATGAGTTCACGATATGCACTCCACCAGCTTTCATTTCATAAAGAGCAAAAAGATTCATAATATCCGCCTTATGCCAAGGAGCATCATAGGTTTCGATTACATCCATTGGAACGATTACCATAAGATTTAAATTTTCCTTGTTAAAATAAGCTTTAAGAGTTAAGGATAATTGAGATATACATATATCGCTACAACACCCAGTTATTACGAAATTAGAAATGCCTCTTTTAATTAAATTATCAATTTCAGCTTTAGCTTCATTTTCTAGAAAGGCATTAGTGGAGTTCTTGTTTATTATCTTAATACTATCCTTATATTCATCAAACTCTGGTACAAGCTCTGACTCAGGATCATCCTTAAGGCAATGGGTTGGGTAAGCATTAAATTCTACACTGTCTGCATTATGAGAATCTGTGAAGGCAATTACTGGTGAATTATTTGATATAAAAGCTTTAGTAAGTTTGATTATATCTGGAATAATACCTTCAACTCTATCACTATATAAGGCACCTTTTTTCCCAAAGCCCTTATTCATATCAACAATGAATAAGGCATAGGAGGAGTAATCCTCTATTTTATAATAATCTGGCTCTTCAATTAACTGAAGTTCTTTATTTATTCTATCATTAATTTCCATAATTAGAAGCCCGCCTCTTTAGCTGCCACTTCCATAAGTATGAAGAAAGCCTGCCCTTCTGAAGCTGTTCCAGCGTTATTAAAGAATGGAGAGCCGCATACTCCTTGAACTAAGCCAAATTCATCAACTTTATCCTCAGCAGCCTTTTTCATTTTGTGGGCTGCTTCTAAATAGGAGGAGGCTAGGTAGCCAGCTTTCACTCCCTTATATATTGTATAAGCAAGCATTTGTCCTACGTTTGTTTCAACAAAGCTATTAGGATCGTTTAACACATCGTGAAATAATCCATCTGCTCTTAAATAAGGAAGAGCACCAAGGACTACTTCTTCAATATATCCTGCAAGCTTAACCTTTTCCTTTGACATATTAGCTGGAAGGAATTTTAATATTCTGGTCATCCCTGCAGCTGCCCAACCATTTCCAACACCCCAAAAAGCTTCTCTAATAAATTTGTTTTTCTTTTCATCCCACATATGTGAAAATAGTTTGTATTTGCTGTTCCATAAATATTTTCTATAGCCTTCCACCTGCTTTAAAGCTTCATCATATAAGCCACATGCTGCAATAAAGGGAGGGGCCATATATAATCCATCAATCCAAATTTGATCTTCATCCTTTACATGATATATTATGCCATCTCCAGTTCTTGGAGCTGTTTTAAGAAGATAATCTAGCATTCTTTCATAGGCGGTTTTGAACTTTTCATCTCCAGTAAGTTTATAAGCTGCCATTACAGGCTCTCCGTTTGAAGCAGGATCTGTAACAGGCGTATCGCTTATTACCATACCCAATCTACCGTCAGGAGTTTGCCTAACTAAGGCATCCTTAGCAAGAAGGATAACCTGGGAATTATCTCCAGACTCTAAAAAAGCCTGAGAGGCGATGCCCTGCTCCCAAACCTGTCTTTCCATGCACAGCAGTGCTAATTTTACTTTTTCAACTTTCTCTTCAATTGTCATTTTATCCCTTCCTTTATAAACAATTTATTAATACTCATGTTAGCATTTTACAATTGTATGTACAAGCAATAAATAAAGTTATAAAATGAACTTAGATTTTTAAAAAAGAAGGTGTATTTAAGTGAACAAAATTGGATTAGCTCCTATTTTTTCTGATGGGATGGTGCTACAACAAAATTCTATAATAAAAATCTTTGGAAATGCAAAGGAAAGCTCATATATTAAGCTTGATTTTTGTGGGCAACATCTAGAAATAAAGGCAGAGGGGCCTTGGACAGGTGAATTTTCCTCTATTTCTTTTGGAGGTCCTTTTGAAATGCAAATTGAAGCAGAGGACTATAAACATACTATAAAAGATATATACATTGGGGAGGTATATATAGCCGGTGGACAATCTAACATGGAATTTGCCTTAGAGACAAGTCTAGGGGGAATTGCAGAAGCCTTAAAGTCGGATTTTCCTCAAATTAGATATTTTCAGGTGCCAAAAATAGAATATGAGGAAGAAGGGAAGGATTATACCCTCCTTAATACTCCTTGGGAGATAGGAAGCAGTGAAAATGTTATAAAATGGTCAGCAATTGCATATTATTTCTCTAAAAAATTATACGAAGAAATTAAAGTCCCTATTGGAATAATTAATTGCAATTGGGGTGGAACCTCTGCTTCGTCTTGGATGAAGGAGGATTATATAACTAGAGATAATACTACTAGTTTTTATGTTCAGGAGTACAATCAGCTTATAAGTAAAATAAGTGATGAGGAATATGAAAACCAAAGAAAGGAATATGATAATAAATTAGACAGCTATAATAAAAACCTTGAGATATTTGTTAAAGGTAATCCAAAGGCTAGCTTTGGTAATATAGAAAAAAATATAGGAGCATATCCATGGCCACCACCTCTTGGCAAAAAAGCCTACAGAAGGCCCTCTGGGTTATATAATACCATGATAAAAAAGGTAATACCTTATTCAATAAAAGGAGTTATCTGGTATCAAGGTGAAGAGGATACCTTAAGCGCTAAGGTTTATTTTAAGCTCTTCAACAATCTTATAAAAAATTGGAGAGAGGACTTTCAAGCTGATATTCCATTCTTCTTTGTACAGTTGCCCTCCTTTAATGATGGAGTTGTAGGAGGCGATAATTGGGCGGAGCTTAGAGAAGCTCAACTAGAAACCATGCAGAGGGATAATAATACAGCAATGGCTATAGCAATTGATTGTGGAGAGAAGGATAATGTTCATCCTATAAATAAAAAGCCTGTGGGGGAACGGTTAGCAAAGCTAGCTTTAAAGAAACTTTATAATAAACCTATTGTAGCTCAAGGCCCAATATATGAGAGTATGAAGATTTCTGGTAATAAAATAACATGACTATCAAGTTAGTTCAGTAAAGGTCTAGTTTTCTTCTTATTTCCAATTTTTGGTTTGCGTATGATTAGGTCCTTATATATTATAGTATTGGCTTCAGTGCAAGCCAGTAGAAGTCTATCAAACAGTTCAGCTTCA
>DATCIH010000020.1:0-23795 GCA_036507955.1 Clostridiaceae bacterium
TTCCCACTAAATAAGTTAAATATTTTGTTCTTTCAAATAGGGTACAAAGGATGATTTATTAGATAAAACGTGAAGTATATTAAAATTAAAAAGGACTTATATCCTTCTATTTGTGTTACTGTTATACTACGTAATAATATTTGCCTTTATAATTCTAGGACAAGCTCTAGGTAACGCAGAAAACTTTTCACATAGGAGAAATTATTATGTAATATATAAAAGTTATTATTCTAATTGTGATGTGTTCACTATTAGTAGGATGTATTAAAACAAACAAAATACACTCTAATAAAGTAAATCCCATCAAATTAACTTTTAGTAATTTACATGTAAATAATAATATGCGTACAAATAATGATGCTATAAATTCGTTAAATCTGAAGAAGAAGGCTTAGCGATATCAAAAATTGACGAAAAGAAGATATTAAACTATTTGGGTAACGTTACCTTTTTAAGTGGTACAGGTACACATCTACAGCTGATTTTAAGGGAAGAAAAAATAGTTATAATCATTCTTTCTATAGTGAGGATTTACTACTGATGTTACAGTGTTAATAGTGGTGTTAAAAGTATATTATTAAAAATAGTTGAAAGGTGTTTATTTAATAGTAAATAGTAGGCAAGGGTCCAGATTGTATAACAAGTACAAACATAAGACAAAGAGTCCGGGGGTAATAAATGATCAAACAAAGATTTAAAGGAGATGTACTTAATGAATTATAAAGATATTATAAGTAAGTGCGAGGTAAATGAACATTTGATAAGTATGATACCTTGTGATGAGATTATCAGATTTGGTTATTCCATGGGTTTGAATGAAAACAGCAAAGCTCTAGATTTATGTTGCGGTTTTGGTGAAATGTTGAAAATATTTAATGAAGCATTTGGCATCAGCGGCATTGGTGTAGATATAACCCAAGACTTTATTTTAGAAGGTGTATTCCAAAATACCAAATCCTCCCCAAGAACTGATAGATTTTGATGAAGAAGTTCTGCCACTTAATGAACTTTATAAAATATTCAGCAATCTTGGTTATTATATAACACATATGGCAAGCGATACAACCGGCGATTGGGAACGTTATATCACATGGAGTGCAAAGCGTGATATCTCTCGTCTTAGAGAAAATCCAGAAGAAGAGAATTTAAGAAATTGGTTAGATAAATGGTATACTATGTATTTTAAATATCGTCGATCATATGAAGGTCAGGCATTATTTGGACTTGAACGGTTATAAAACCAAAAATACTATGAACGAAATAAGCATAATATTTGGTACACAGTATTCTTTATATAAAAATTAAAGGAAGACACTCAACAAAATGACTTCCTCCCTAAAAATTATTATATTTTAAAACGCGGTTCTTAATCATAGACTAATAGACATTTGCTCCTCAATATGAAACTACTATACGATTTTTGTCGTCCAATAAAGACTACATAAGGTGTTTATGAATAAGCCTTTATATCGTCCTTTACTTTAGTATTCCCCCTACATCACATCATTTTTGTTCTATAAACTGTTCATTTTCCCCATTAGTTTTTATCTTGTTTAAGACTCTATCAACTTAAAAAAGCAAGGTTATTGCTTTTTAGGTTACTCTAATAAAGAGCATAGCGAAAGTATTTATTTCGTTATGCTCTTTATGATGGTTTTTATTATTTACTATTTAGAAAATCGTTAAGCTGAGCTTGAAGATTAGTTATTAGGGTATCAGTTCCTGCTGCACTTTTAATATACGCCCTAATGGTATTAATATCCGCCCCTTTAAGGCTTCCTTGATAAAGAGCATGATAAAGATTTTTACTAAATGTATCACTCCTAGCATTTGCTGCATCTTGCATTTGGAAGTAATCTGGAAAAAATCCCTTTGAAGGAGCATATTCTAACCTTGAATTTAAAGTATTAACACTAGTTTTATCTAACTCATAATTTATGTTTTTAAAGGGACTTGAATTCCACAAAAGGTATAGCATTTCATTAGAAGGATAAGACATTTGCCCATTTACTAAGGTATAATCTTTTCCAGGTCTTCCATAGACTAATAAATTATCATTGTCCTTACTTCCTTGAACCCAATTAAGAAATTTTAAGGTTCTAACTGCATTTTTAGATCGACTGCTTATCGCTATCCCCCCATTATCCGATACAGTAGCTATAGGGTTTAATTTAATTAGTGGCAAATCTTTACCAAATAAATAAGTATGAACAGCTACACTTCCGCCATTAAAAGCAAAATCCATAGTAGAATCTTTTTCAACATAGTTGTAGCTATTAAAATATGCTGCTGCTTCTGTCAGGGTATTTTCTTGTGGAGACATTAAATATCCTTTTTTTATCCAACCTGTTAATTTCGTCATTACATCCCTAAAGGCATCCGTATCTTCCCACGGAATAAGCTTCATTTTTGGATCATCATATTTGTAAACTATACTAGTATAATTATCTAATACAGCATAGCCATATAGTCTTGCGTAAAAGGAAGTATCAAAAGGAATAGTGGTAAGTGGGACTATACCCTTTTCATCTTTTGCAACGTCTGCTAAATATACCCCTAAATCATCTAAGCTATTTATATCAGATAAATTATATTTTTTCATTAAGTCCTCTCTGACGATTATGCCATCACTGTTAGTTATTGGACTTATTGAGGGTATTGCATAAATCCTTCCCTTAACTTTTATAGCATCCAAATCATCTTTAGTAAGGTTTTTAATTATGTTAGAGCAATTAGCAGGAAATAAAGTTGTAAGATCTAAAAGTTCCCCCTTTCTTGCAAGCTTCGCATAGGATAAACCATTAGGATCATCACTCCCACCAACAATAAAAGCATCAATGGGGGTCGCAGAATTTGTTAGTGTGTCTTCTATATTCTTATAATAGTCATCGGTGGAAAGCCATTTAAAATTTAAATCAATATTAAGATTAGATTTATCAGCCACCTCCTTAAGCACAGCTTTAGTGATAGGATTTTCCTCCCCGATCCAGCAAAAATTTAGAGTCACATGTGGTAGGGCAGATTTTTTAAATGTCTTTAGTTTCACAGTATTACATCCACTTAATAATATTAAACATAGGCACACACATAATACTTTTCTAGTAAATTTCATTTTATCAACTCCCATATCTTAATTTTTCATAATCTACATGTATCCACTAAAATTATACTTGAAATATATTCCAAACACAATTTTATTGAAGTAAATAAAAAAGGCAGCAATAATACTTATTAATATTACTGCTGTCTATATATTATTATTTATACCTACTTATATTCTTATTCCATTTATGGAACTGCTATACAATTTTTGTCGTCCAATCCTCACAGTTCCAAACTTCCGTTACCACCTGAGTGTAAAATTCAGGCTCATGACATACTATTAATATGCTACCCTTATAATCTTGCAGGGCTCTTTTAAGTTCTTCCTTCGCATCAGCATCAAGATGATTTGTGGGCTCATCTAGAATTAATATATTTGTTTCCCTATTTATTAGCTTAGCAAGTCTAAGCTTTGCTTGTTCTCCCCCACTTAAAACCATAACCTTGCTTTCTATATGTTTTGTGGTTAATCCACATTTAGCTAAGGCAGCCCTAACCTGATATTGGGTGTATATCGGGAATTCCTTCCAATAGTCCTCTATACAGTTATCGTTTCTATTTACCTTTTCTTCTTGAACAAAATATCCTCTGTATTGATAATCACCCAAAATTGCTTTTCCACTTATAGGATTTATTTCACCTAAAAGGCTTCTTAGAAGTGTAGTTTTACCAAGTCCATTAGCTCCAACTAAAGCAATCTTTTGTCCTCTTTCCATGTATAAATTTAAGGGCTTTGAAATAGGTGTATCATAGCCAATAATTAGATCCCTAGTTTCAAAAATAACCTTACCAGATGCACGTGCTGTTTTAAAATTGAATTCTGGTTTGGTCTTTTCTTGTGGAAGCTCTATAACTTCAATTTTATCCAACTGTTTTTGTCTTGATTTTGCACGGCCCGTGGTGGAAATTCTTGCCTTGTTTCTAGAAATAAAGTCCTGTAGTTTATCTATCTCCTGCTGCTGCCTATCATAGGCTGATTCTAGCTGCTTTTTATTAACCTCATAAAGACGAAGAAAATTATCATAATCCCCTACATACCTAGTAAGTCTTCTTTGGTCTACATGGTATATTATATTTATAACACTATTTAAAAACGGGATCTCATGTGATATTAGTATAAAGGCATTTTCATAATTATTTAAAAACCTTTTTAGCCATTCTATATGTTCTTCATCTAAATAATTAGTAGGTTCATCTAATAGTAATATATCAGGACTTTCTAGTAGAAGTTTCGCTAAAAGAATTTTCGTCCTTTGCCCACCACTTAGATCATCTACATCTTTATCTAAGCCAACATCCCTAAGTCCTAATCCTCCAGCAATCTCATCTATCTTAATATCGATGGTGTAAAAATTATTATGCTCTAAAGTTTCTTGAATTGTTCCCATATCCTCTAATAACTTTTCTAATTCTTTTTCGCCTGCTTCTCCCATTCTATCTGATATACGAAGCAGCTCTTCTTCAAGGTCATATAAATACTGAAAGGCCCGCCTCAATATATCTCTTATGGTACAGCCCTTCTCTAAAGTGACATGCTGATCCATATAGCCCACTCTAACCTTTCCAGCCCATTCAACTTCCCCTTCATCTGGTTGTAGCTTACCGGTTATTATATTCATAAAGGTGGATTTTCCTTCACCATTTGCTCCTACAAGTCCTATATGTTCTCCCTTAAGTAATCGAAAGGAAACCTCTTCGAAAATTGCTCTATCACCAAAACCATGGTTTATATTTTTAACTGTTAAAATACTCATAACTAGTGCTTACCTCCAATTTTTAATACAATGATAGTTTAGCTAAAAAACATTCCTAGGTCAAGAATTTTAATGTTTTTTGTAATTCTTGCGACAGTAATTTAAAGTAGGATGCACTACGCGAAATTAAATAATTCAACAGATAGGATTTAAACTGAAAAAAGCTCAATTACTTACAAAGAAGTAAATGAGCTTTTCATCCTGCGCCAGCATAGACGCATCTATATAGCCTTCATTCTATTATAATGCTAATTTATATATTTCATAAACGTCCTCAGTTGATAATTTTTTAAACCCACCAATTGTCCCACCTTTTGGCACACATTTATCAGCCATTTCACGTAGCCTATTGTCTCCTATATTAACATCGGAAAGGCTTGTAGGTAAACCAAGTGATTTAAAAAAGCTTTCCAGCCGGGAGATACCTTCTAGCGCAATTTTCTCTCTATCGCAGAAAGTGATGTCTACATCAAATATTCTTACAGCAAACTGAACGAACCTATCTATATTTTCCTTATAAACATATTTCATCCATGCAGGGAAGATAATCGTGAGTCCGGCCCCATGAGTTATATCATAAATTCCACTTAACTCATGCTCAATTCCATGACTAGCCCAATCCCCTCCCCTTCCTGTATCAAGAAGACCATTATGTGCAATCGTACCAGCCCACATTATTTCAGCTCTTGCATCATAATCATCCGCTTTTTTCATAACAAAAGGTGTATTGAAAAGCACCGTTCTAAAAGCAGCTTCAATCATTCTGTCTGTAAAATCTACACAGGTAGTCTGAACAAAGTAACGTTCCATAAGATGAGCTAGAATATCTGCAGCACCACAAGCAGTCTGGTAAACTGGAAGTGAATAGGTAAACTCAGGGTTTAAGATTGCAAATTTTGGACAAAGTACCTCAGCTCCAAAGGCTCTCTTCAATTGTCCATCCTCATTTGTAATAACTGAGTTTTTTTGATAAATCTACAAATTTATATGTACGATAGAGATTTGTATATGCCTCTAAAAGATGCAAATGTGTGTTCATAGTTTTAACTGACGGAACATCATTAGGTAGAAGCTGCATTTCTGTAGTTTGGCTCCAATCTCTTGCTAGTGCCTCTAAATACCCTGATTTTTCACTATCAAAAGCATATTTCTCAATCATCTCAAAGGTTTCAATGGCCAAATCAATAGCTTCCTTCTTTTGTGTAACCCTATAATACTCTGATAAACCATAAATTGCGAAAGCGATTCCATAAATCTGCTTTTTATCATTGACAACCTGTCCCTTATAATCAAGAATCCAATAAAAGCCCTTATAATCTTTATCATAAAAGCTATTTACCAGAAAGCTGTAAGCATGATCAGCCATTTCTAAATATTTAGGACTTTTAAAAATTCTATATGCAATTGAATAAGTCCACAGTATCCTAGCATTTAGTACAAGCCCTTTTGGGGAATCCTTAATTATTGTATTCCCATTCGTAACTAAGCCATAAAATCCACCATTTTCAATATCAATTGTTTTAAACCAATAATCCAGGATATCTTCCGTAACTTCTTTTTCAACAAGTTCTTTAAAATTACGCATTTCAGTTTTATCCATTAATTTTCATCTTATCCTTACCTCTTTATATGTATGGAACGAGTCATAATCATAGGTGTCACCACCCTCTACAATTGTCTCAAATTTATAAATTGCTTTACCTGATATTATAATATTTAAATCATTGGTAGCGCTCTCATTTTATTCAATTTAGTCTTTGCACTAAACTTATTCTTTTTTAATTGCCACACTTTTAACCTTCATATATTTCAACCTTTCATATATCGTAATATTTTCTAAAAACTTCTTTTTTCTATGCTTTACTTTAATTCAATATTACCACTTCCATTAGAATAAAGAAGTGAAAAATTATACTTGTGTTGTGAACTAATTGTACATAATATTAAAGCTAATAATATTATGATATACTATAGAAAACATTATAAAATAAGGAGCTAAATTATGAATTGTAAGATTATTTTATATAAAGGTAAAGGAAGAAGAGCTGAGGGAGGCCATCCTTGGGTATATGCTAATGAAATTGAAGGCTTTGACGGAGAATACATAAATGGAGATATCGTGGATGTATATAGCTATAGAGACCAATTTATAGGTAGAGGCTTTATAAATGATGCTTCAAAAATAGCTATTAGAATAATGACAAGGGATATAAATGAAGCTATTGATGAGACTCTTATAAAGGATAGGCTCAAAAAAGCTTGGGAATACAGACAAAAGGTAATTGACACCTCCAGCTGTAGATTTGTTTTTGGTGAAGCAGATTTTCTTCCAGGCTTAACCATTGATAAATATGAGGATTATTATGTTATTCAGTCGCTAGCTTTAGGTATAGATAGGTTTAAAACTTTAGTAGTAGAACTATTAGTTAAAGAGTATGGGGCTAAGGGAGTATATGAAAGAAGTGATGTGAGGGTAAGAGAGCTAGAGGGAATGAGCCAATATAAAGGTTTTTTAACTGAGCCCTTCAACACAAAGATAAACATAGTTGAGAATGGAGTTAAATACATTGTCGATATAGAAAACGGTCAGAAAACCGGATTCTTTTTAGATCAAAAGGAAAATAGAGCAGCCATACAGAAACTTTCCAAGGGAGCAGAGGTTCTAGATTGCTTCACCCATACAGGCTCCTTCGCGCTTAACGCTGCACTTGCAGGCGCAAAGAATGTTTTAGGAATTGATGTATCTTCCTCAGCTCTTGAAATTGCTAGGGAAAATGCAGAACTAAATGGACTCGAGGATATAGTTAGCTTTGAATGCCATAATGCCTTTGACGTATTACCTGTCTGGGCTAAAGAAGGTAGAAAATATGACCTAGTTATATTAGACCCCCCTGCCTTCACTAAATCCAGAGATACTATAAGTCAAGCCGTTAGGGGTTATAAGGAAATAAACCTTAGAGGTATAAGGTTAGTTAGAGAAGGAGGATTTTTAGCGACTTGTTCCTGTTCACATTTTATGGATTCAAAATTACTCCTTGATACTATAAATGATGCAGCTAGGGATGCAAGAAGAGTATTACGCCAGGTTGAACTTCGAACTCAAGGACCAGATCATCCTATACTGATTAATTCTGAAGAATCCTCTTACTTGAAATTTTACATATTTCAAGTAATCTAATCAACAATTATTTTATCATCCCTATATTCTGGTACTATATTTATAATGCTTTTGTTTAAGCAGTAGGCTAAGTCTTCGTTTAGTTTTAGAGAGATTAGCCTTTCATAATGCTTTGCATTTTTCAAAAAGCTTATGACATCCTTATTTTTATTGTAGATATATTTTGCTGTTTTTGCAATATCCGTTAATTCTAGTTCTTCCTTTGATAATTTTTCAAGCTTACTAATTATGTATCCACTGCAAATAAAATCATCAATGGAAAACTCATCCTCTGTGCCTGCATTTACAATTACAATATCGTCCTTCAAAGAATAAAGCTTTTTCGCCGCCGCCATCCCATTAATTAGGGCTCCTATAAATATATGCTTTGCTCCTAGGCATCCCTTAATAGCTCTTGTCCCATTAGTAGTAGTTATTATGACAGTCTTTCCCTTTACTTTATCCAGGTTATATTCTAAAGGTGAATTGGAAAGATCAAAGCCTGGGATTTTAATGGCTTTTCTTTCTCCTCCTAGGACTATGTCCTCTTCATTTGAACTTGCTTTTAAATTTATAGCTTCCTCAGTTGTAAGTGTTGGAATAACACATAAACACCCATTATCTAAAGCTGTTAATATAACTGAGGTTGCCCTAAGCATATCTATTACTAAAACATTTTTCCCTTTTATCTTTTCTTTTATTATATCTCTAGCACTTATTATAATATCAATCTTCATAATTACCCTCCTGTATAAAGATAAAAAGCCCCTGAATTATTCAGAGGTTTTATATTTTTCTTCCTTCCATATAAGAAAAGCTATAATAAATATTGCTGCTTCATTAAATAGCCGTAAATCTAAGCCTGTATCCTTCTTAATTTTATCCAAACGATAAATCAAGGTATTTCTATGCACATAAAGTTTTTTAGCTGCAAGGCTTATGTTCATTTGACAATCAATAAAATTTGCCACGGTGGTATTTATTTCATTATCAAAACAGTCAAATTTTTTCTTATAGGAAAACAAGATTTCTTTTTTCAAATCATCATTTATTCCATATACGATTCGTTCAAAGATCATGGCATTATAGGAATAAATCTCTTTATTCAAACCAAATCTTTTACCTAAAAACAGAGCAATTTTTGCTTCTTCATAAGCTCGCTTTATATATATACTTGCATTAAAACTATTGCCATAGGCAATAGATGAATTAGCAAAGAGATTTGATGCAATAATATCTCTTATGCTTTCAGCATGCTCATTTTCTTCCTCTAATACTCCAAGTACAAGTATATATTCACCATATAAAAAGCATACAACCTCCTGCTCCTCGTATAGTTCTCTTATCATTTCTAAGACTTCAGTTCTGTTTTTATCTACGCTTACTAAATAAAGTATACAGCCCTTAGTAATAAAAGGAAAATTAGTGTCTGCTATATCAGCGGACACTTCCTTTCCTTCTAAAAAATTGATTATACAATTTTCACTTCTAGATATTAATTCTTCATATTTATTTTCTATGGAGAATTTTAATAAGGCTGTACAGCTCTTTACATTGTTAGGTAAACTAATACGTCCTATATTATGACCTAAAGCCACCTCAAAGATGAAAGTAGAAACCGTTTCATTTGTTAAGCTATTAAAATTTATACCTTCAGCCTCACATTTAAGGCTAAAGCTAATTCCTGATTCTTCACTTAACTTATGAAGATAGCTATTAAAGCTGTACATAAAACCCCTCCTAAAGAACTGTAAGTTCAGTCTCTTTATCGAAGATATGAATCTTATTTTCATCAAAAGCAACCTTTGTCTTATCTCCTGGTTTAGCCTTTGAGGTTCCGTTTACTCTTGCTATCATACTGTATTTATCCTTTGAAAGATATATATAAGTTTCAGCACCCATAAGTTCAGTAACATCAACTGCTGTTTCAAAAGCAGTACCTGAGTGTAAAGAAATAAATTCTGCATCATCATCTATATCTTCAGGTCTTATTCCTAATATAACATTCTTACCTACATAGCCTTCTTTCTTAAGAAAAGCAGCTTTATCCTCAGGGATTTCTAAGAAATCTCCTCCCATTTCTGCAACAAGCTTTCCATCTTTTTCAGACAATGTAACATCTAACATGTTCATCTGTGGACTTCCAATAAAGCCAGCTACAAATATATTTGTAGGATGATCGTATATAAATTGAGGAGTATCCATCTGTTGAGTAACTCCATCCTTCATAACAACTATTCTTGAACCCATTGTCATAGCTTCTGTCTGGTCATGAGTTACATATACGAAGGTAGTTTGTAATCTTTTGTGAAGCTTTGCTATTTCAGCTCTCATCTGTACTCTTAGTTTAGCATCAAGGTTTGATAAAGGCTCATCCATTAAAAATACCTTTGGCTCTCTAACAATAGCACGACCTAAGGCAACTCTTTGTCTTTGTCCACCAGATAATGCCTTTGGTTTTCTATCTAATAAATGCTCAATATCAAGTATTTTTGCTGCTGCAGTAACTTGTCTTCTTATTTCATCCTTTGGAATTTTTCTAAGCTTTAAACCAAAAGCCATATTGTCATAAACTGTCATATGAGGGTAAAGCGCATAGTTCTGGAAAACCATTGCTATATCTCTGTCTTTTGGAGCTACATCATTAACTAATTTATCTCCTATATATAGTTCTCCCTCAGAAATTTCTTCAAGACCTGCAATCATTCTAAGAGTTGTTGACTTACCGCAACCGGATGGTCCTACGAATACTATAAACTCTTTGTCCTCTATCTCAAGATTGAAATCTTTAACAGCTGTAACATTTCCAGTATAAACCTTTGATATATGTCTTAATGATAAACTTGACATTAAATCATTCCTCCTAAATATTTTCTATCTACATATTAACTCATTAAAGGTTAATTAGCTATAGATGAAACCTACAAATCTATTTAGGCTATTTTGTGTAATTGTACAAACCCTGATATATATCTTCGGTTTCTAGTTTGTTTTGAATCTGGTTTAGGATTTCCCACTTATGAGTACTCCAGACAGGTTCTATTAGTAGCTTACTTGGAGGGTCCCCAGTCAATCTATGTATTACAATATCTGGAGGAAGAAGAGCTATAGCTTTAACTATTAAATTCACGTATTGGTCCCTTTCTAAAAAGGAAAGCTTTCCTTCCCTATATAACTCCTCTAATCCCGTACCTTTTACTAAATAAAGAAGATGAAACTTTATACCTTGGATTCCTATTTTAGAAAGGTAGCTTATTGTGTTTAACATTTGTTCTTCATCTTCACCTGGAAGGCCAAAAATAGTATGTACAACAGTATCAATATTTTTATTTTTTAACTTTTGTACACCTTCTTCAAATACAGTTAAAGGATATCCTCTATTTATAAGCTTTGCTGTTTCGTCACTCTTTGTTTGGAGTCCTAGCTCTACCCATAAATAAGCCTTTTTAGACATTTCCTCTAAAAGATTTATTACCTCGTCTGAGAGGCAATCTGGCCTGGTAGCTATTGCTAAGCCTACCACTCCTTCCTCTTTTAAGGCTTCTTCATATTTGCTTCTTAATACCTCTATGCTCCCATAGGTATTTGTAAAGGCTTGAAAATATGCTATATACTTACCACTCGCCCATTTCTTTTTCATGCTTTCCTTGCCAAGTTTAAACTGTTCCCCTATTGATTTATTTCTATCCCCAGCATACTCTCCAGAGCCTCTACCACTGCAAAATATGCAACCCTTATTACTTATTAACCCATCTCTATTTGGGCATGTAAAACCTCCATCTAAAGATATCTTAATTACTTTCTCTCCAAATTTTTCTCTTAAAAAAAAATTTAAGCTATTATAACGTTTATCCCCCCACCGGTTTGTCATAAAATCTTCCTTCCATCACCTTATAGCTTTAAAGCTTTAATAATTCTTCGGATTAAAGCCCCCCTTTAAAGCTTTTTAGCCTTAAAGTCCTTCAAACTCAGTTGCCACTTTCCACGAAGCTTTTGTCCATCTGCATTAGCATTACTTTTAGGTATTATATCATAATTTAATACATCCTTGCCAAAAGAGGAGAAATATATATCTACCATATCTAAAGGATAACTTGCATTAAAATCAAAGGATGCTAATTCACCGTTATCCGCTCTATATAGTCCAATTTTGCTTCCAATATTGTCCTTATATTGAAGGAGCAAAAACTTCTCATCCTGAGAAAAAATCATTCTAGTCACCTTAGTATCTCTTAAATAATCTATAACTACCACTTCTTTTCCAATAGGACTTTCCTTTGCAGGTAAAGATGAACCGGAATCACCACTGCTCCCTGAGCTTCCACTACCTTGACTACCTCCTCCTTGGCTACTGCTTTGACCATCAGTTGCAGTTCCTTGAGTCATCATAGATTCATCTATCTTAACGACTCCAATAAAACTATCCTTTCCATAAGTAGCTATAGCCACACTATCTCCCTTATAAGAGGGAAGGAGCATACCAAAATTAGTTATATCTAAAAGAATTTTAAAAACTTTTGCTCCATCTGTTTTAGCATAAACATATTGAGGCAAGTTGAATTTATCAAAAACTAAGTTTGTTTTTATACTATCTTTATTTCTTATCCTGATTCCTCCATCTAATAAAAACACCTCTTTTTCTTGTTCTGCCTTGACTTCATCAATTTTATATTCCCCAGCATCCTTAATAAGCTTCATAGAGTATATCTCTAAGGAAGCATTCGGTTCTGTGAAATTAGTTCTTGATACCCTTAATTTAAAAAAGCCATTTTTTCCTACCTGACTCTCTTCTTCCACCGTATATCCGATAAATTTCAACTCGGTGATTGGAAGAGCTTTTTCGTTTTTACTAAGTTTAGCAGAATAAAAACTTCTAGCTGCATCATAATCTTCCTTAATTAAAAGATTCATATAATTGTCTACCACATTAGACGCAGTATTTATATCAAAATCATTTTCATTATTTGTTATACTTGCATTATTTTTGCAACTATAAAGAAGGATAACAAATGAAACTATAATGCCTAAAGTTAGAATTTTTTTCAAGTATATCACCTCATTTAATTTGTTCATTATTATTATTTTCCTAAATCCAATATAATATTTGTTTTTTATATAAATTGATATGAAGTCAACTTAAAAAACATATATTGACTTAAGGGGGTTTTACTTTGAAAAAAAATATTATACTAAGCTTTCAAATTTCCACTGTCTTTATCGGTACTTTAGTCGGAGCTGGCTTAGCTTCAGGACAAGAAATAAAGCAATTTTTCTCGATTTTTGGCTATAAAAGCTTTTTTGGTATTATGTTATGTGCTATTCTATATATTCTAGTATGTAACATGATTATAAAAATGAGCATAGAGAGAAGACTTCCATCTTATAATTATTTAATAAAAGCTGTATCTGTAGGTCTTTTGGGCAATACTTTTGGAAATATCATAAGCAAAGTTTTAGAGTTTATAACGGGTAGCTTTATATTATGTAGTAGTGGAATTATACTAGCTGGCAGTGGCGCACTATTAAATCAATTTTTAGGTATTCCAAAATTTATTGGAATTTTTTTAATGCTTTTTGTAGCTCTAATAACTCTTCTTAGAAATACAAAGGGGCTAATTGAAATAAATTCGTTTATAGTCCCTTGCTTGATAATAGTAGTGCTTACAGTTTTCCTTCTAAGCATGTTTTATTATAGAAAGGTTATTAGTTTAGATTATATTAAGGACATTCCAAAGTATAAGGATGGATGGCTTAAATCAACATTTTTATATGCTGGCTACAATATATTTGGCTGTATAGGTGTCCTGGTTCCTTTAAGTTCAGAGCTTCCTAATAAAAAATCTTTATATTGGGGAATATTCATAGGGTCCGTTGGACTAACAGTATTATGTCTCATAATCAACCTACTACTTATGTTAAATATTCCATATATCTTTCACTATGAAATACCCCTACTCTATATTGCTAATAGATTTGGGAAATTAATTCAATTTATATTGCTTATAATAATTTGGCTTGAGATGTTTTCCACCGAGGTATCTGATGTATACAGCTTAGGAAAAGCTATGGAGAATAGCTTTAAAATATCCTATAATAAGTCTATAATAATTTTATTAGCATTAGCCTTACCTATATCTAGCTTAGGCTTTGTGAATTTGATAACTGTGCTTTATCCAGCCTTTGGAGTCGTAAGTTTAATCTTTGTTATATTGTTCGTAGTTTATTACATTAAAACCTTAAATACTAAATTAAATTAGTAAGGAGACCTATCATGGACGATTTATTTTCTCTACTTGATTTATTAGAGCATTGCAACCTTTGCCCAAGAAATTGTAATGTAGATAGACTTCATGGAGAGCTTGGATTTTGTAATTCAACTAGAGAAGTAAAGATAGCAAGAGCTGCACTTCATTTTTATGAAGAGCCTTGTATTTCTGGGAAAAATGGGTCTGGTACAGTATTTTTTTCCGGTTGTAATCTTAAATGTGTTTTTTGTCAAAATAGCAAACTTAGCCAAAGTAATTATGGAGCTATTATTACTGAAGAAGAACTATGTAATGTTTTTTTGAAGCTCCAATATAATGGGGCCTCCAATATCAATCTGGTTACACCCAGCCATTATGTACCCCAAATTATAATAGCCTTAAAGCTTTCAAAAGCTAAGGGACTTAAAATACCTATTGTCTACAATACCAGTGGCTATGAAAAAGCAGAAACAATTAAACTCTTAGACGGAATAATAGATATCTATCTTACAGATTTTAAATATTATAATAGTAAATTTTCCACTAAATACTCCGCTGCAAAGGATTATTCTATAAGGGCTAAGGAAGCTATAGAGGAGATGGTGTGTCAGGTGGGAGAAACTAAGCTAAATAAAGTGGGGATGATGGAAAAAGGCGTAATAATAAGGCATCTTATGCTACCAGGGCTTTTATTTGATTCAAAAAAGATAATAGACTACATATATAATAAATATAAGGATAAGGTATACATTAGCATAATGAATCAATATACTCCCTTTTATAAATCCAGTCATTACCCAGAACTCAATAAGAGTTTAAATCAAGATCACTATGAAGCTCTCGTAGACTATAGCATTGCTTTAGGGATAACAAAGGGTTTTATTCAAGAGGTAGGCACTGATAAAGAAAGCTTTATACCGGATTTTGATTTAACAGGAATAAAATAAAGGCACACCAACTGGTGTGCCTTTTTACGTTTGAAATTATATTTTGTATTTATCAATTTCCTTTTCAAAACTCTCAGATATCTTTTTGAAATTAAAGATATTGTCTACTAGTTTTTTGATTTCATTAGAATAATTAGATACACTAGCGCTTACCTCTTCTGATGAAGCGGAATTTTCTTCAGCTATTGCTGACAACGATTCAACTTTTTCATAAATTGATGCTATGGAATCTGCTTCTTTGTTTAGCTCTTCAATTGTGTTAATCATGGAAGCTGCTACGGTCTGTATTGATTTATTTGCTTCAAAATTAGTATCCCTAACCCTTGATAAGCCTTTAGTTTCATTCTCTAGAACTACATATTGTGTACCTATATCGTCAACTAATTTTTTAATTTCTATTGCGAATTGCTCCAAATTGCTGTTTATTTGTTCAACCGCCTCTTGGGATTGCTCCGCAAGTTTTCGCACCTCATCTGCCACCACTGAAAAGCCTCTACCTGCTTCTCCTGCCCTAGCAGCCTCAATTGATGCATTTAAGGCTAACAAATTTGTTTGCTCTGAAATTCCAGAAACAATGGATACTATATTGGTTATATCCTTAGCTTTATTTTGAAGCCTAATACCTTCATTTCTAACATTCTCGAATTTTTCCAATGTACTCGCTATATTATTACTGGAGCTATTTACTTCCTCATAGCTTTTAGCTATCTTTTTAATTGTGACCTCCAGCTCTTCCTTATTCGTATTTTCAGAGTTAACTATAGTTTTTAGAGTCTTAATATTTTCATTAAGTTGCATAACTACATCATTTGTATTTTGAGCTTGATCTACGGCTCCATTAGCAACCTGTTCTACAACCCCAGCAATCTCCTCTGATGTATAACTCATAGTAGTAGAAATCTCATTTAGATTTCCAGCGAATACGTTTAGTTCATCCGTAACACCTTTAAAGCCTATAAAATCTGTAGTTACATTTTTCTTATATTTTTGAATCAACTTGTAGAAATCTTGAAAAGCGTCTATAGTTATTATATCTCCATTTTCCACATAATTATTTGATATGATGGACTGTATGGAAGACTTTATAGTTACCATAGGATATAAAAGTATGTTAGTTGCTATTGCAGCGACTAAGGAAGATACGAAGCTTCCAATAAGTACCTTTACAATATTGCCTGGCCCAAATAAAGGTATATATAAAGCTAAAGATAATAAAAAAACAGGAACTGAAACTTTTATACCAAGGTTTTTTATAAATCCTAAGGATAATAGCTTATTCATACCATAAACTTTTTTAAAATAAATGTCTTTTTCAAAAGTAATTTCGAGCTTAAGAGAATTTGGAGTTTTCTCTAATTCCTTATAGATAATTTTTTCTTTGAAGTAATCCGCACTTCCATCTAATAATCCGTACAAATAATCAAACATGCCTCTCTCGGACTTATAGGTGAATATTGCTTTTTTATTTGAAATAGGAATAATATTTACTAACGGAGGTTTAGAACCTACAAATTTTTGAGTCATGACAACATGTACATCAAAAAGGGATTTTAAAAAAGTATATAAATTCTCATGTTTAAAGAACGCAGGAAAATCCTTTGTAAAGGATAAAATGTTATCCTTTCCGATTACATTCCACAGTTCACTTTTAGATAAATGAGTCTCTTTTGCTATATATTCAATAGCTATTTTAACCGCGTCATCATTTACATTTTCTAATGGGGTAAATATTTTTCCCTTTCCCCATTTAGCTTCAATCATTGCTGCATCTACTATCTTGTCTGAATAAAGTCTTCTGCTTGTATTTAGCCAAGTTGCTACAACTGTCCCCTTCATGTTTATTCCCCCTCCAAATTTATATAACTTTCTACATTATAGCATAAAAATTTAAATAAATTGTAACTTCTATTGTTTTTATGTTAAGATTAAATCATGAATTTATTGAAAATTTTAATGAAGATAAGGTGATATTTTGAATAAAAAACTTATAGTTGCTATAATATTTATAATCATAATTGTATCAGTAGTTTTTTTTCCCAGAAGTGTAAGCAATGCTGTAGTAATAAAAAATGGGAAAACCACATTGATGTATATCGATGGTAATAAGAAAAGTTTTAAGCTTAAGTTGACTCTTCCTGAAAATTCTGTTATAGGCTTTAACTATAATCTATTATTTACATATAATTTGAAAAAGCAAATTCCAATGATTGATAGATTTATGAAGAAGACACCTTATGGCTATGATTTAGAGTCTTTAGGCAATATTCCCGCATCTAAAACTATTAAATATTATAAAATAGATAAAAATAATAAGATAAGCAAAGGTAATAGTTCAGATCTTATAATTGGAATAAATAATCTTCAAAGCTACAAGGACAGCTCTGGCAACTTAGATACCCTTTTAATATCGCCCTTAAGCTACGATAAAATGAGAGTTGGAATTACAACTACAAATAATGCATCCTTTTATCATCAAAGTATAAGAATTAAATGCACTACTGCCACAAGGCTTTATAGCATTATTGACAAATTAGATATCAATTTACCAAAGGATACAGACATAACTTTTGAACTAGGAAATAATAAAACAAAAGTTAGTTTTAATGGTAGTAGTAAATATTATACAAATCGATTATATCTTAAAGGTGACAAACTTTTAGTGGAAAGCATAGCACGAGGGGTTCCTGCCTTTATTCCTTCCTATGATGGGATACTTGAAATTACCTGCACCGACAGCGGACTTCAACTTATAAATGAACTCCCTTTAGAAGATTATCTATATAAAGTGGTTCCTTCTGAGATGCTTTCAAATTCAGGTGCTGAAGCACTTAAATGCCAGGCTATCGCGGCTAGGACTTATGCATTATTCGACATGCTTTCAAATAGATATTCTGACTACGGTTTTTATGTTGATGACAGTACTCGAAGCCAGGTTTATAACAATATTGAAGCAAAGTACTCCACCACAGAAGCTGTCAATTCTACAAAATCTCTGGTTATAACTTATAAGGATGCCCCTATCGATGCAAAATATTATTCAACCTCAAGTGGCATGGGTTCTCCTTATAAAGATGCATTTTTTTATCCTGACGGTACATCGGATAGTAGACCTTACCTAATAGGTAATAGTTCCCTTATTCCTTCTTCGTTAACCCTCCCAAAAACTGAAGCACAGTGGCTTGATTTTTATAAATCTACTAGTATTAATGCTATAGATAAGCCTTCTCCCTATTTTAGATGGACAATAGATTTTAGTGAAGCCGCTCTTACTAAGAGCTTAAATAAATCTCTAAAGGAGCTTTATTTAGCTTCAAGTAAATATATGAAGATAACAAAGGATGGCAAAAAATTAATAACCTTTCCTGATAACTTGAAAACTCTTCAGGACATAAAGGTTATTAAGCGAGGTAAATATGGAAACGCTATAGAGGTTTCTTTTGTATTTAGTAATGCCTCTATTAATGTTAGTGAAGACTATAATATTAGAACGGTTATAAGAAGTGATAAAGCATATACTGAAGATAGCACTATAGCTATTAAATCCTATGGTGGTAAGTCTTTTTCTAATAATGGGTTTTTACCATCTTCCTTCATTTCCTTTGAGAAAAATAGTAATGGATATAAAGTATATGGTGGAGGATCAGGTCATGGCGTAGGATTAAGTCAGTATGGCGCTATCTCCTTATCAGCTCTAGGCCTTAAATATGAAGATATATTAAAAACCTATTTTAAGGATGTAACCATAAAAAAGCTTCAATAGTTATAAATTGTCAGGGTTATTTTTAATCAAATCAAGTAAGAACATGAATAAGGGTATGCCAATAATTAATCCCCAAACCCCCATAAAGTTCTCAGATATTAGTAGAGTCATAAACACATAAAATACAGGTAAATCTGTTTTTGATGACATAAGCTTTGGGTTTAACACATAAGCCTCTAAGGTATGAAGAAGGCAAATCATAATTAAAACATAAATTATTTCCTTAAAGCCTCCCATAGAATATGCTACAAAACTAAGGGGTATTAAAGATATAAATACACCAGCAACAGGTATGAGACTAAATAAAAATATCAAAACAGCTAGTAAAAGCAATTGATTAAAGCCCATAATCCATAAAGCAATAACGGATAATATGCTATTTATAAAGGCTATCAATATTTGTGCTTGAATAACCTTACCAAAAGAATTTGAGAAGTTATTCCCAAAATAAACTAAGTACTTGTAAACTCCACCTATTTTTGTAGTTTTAAACCTTCTAGTAAATTCGAAAACTTTTTTCTTCTCCATCATAAAAAACAAACTTAGAACTAATGCTATAAGAACATTATAAGTGCCCATACCCAGTGACGTAAAAAACTTAACTGCATATTTTGCAGCGCTTCCAGTATAGGTAGTTAAATCAAAGCTTTTTAATTTAGTAATTGGAGTTACGTACTTTAAATAAAAGTTAATTAGTTCATTACTATTACTACCAAACTTAATATCATAAATTAAATCTGTAATCTGACTCATAAGTACTGGTATGTAGGTGATAAAGCCAAAGATAACTCCTGCTACCAATGTAGAGTATATAACGATGGTCAAAAACATTTGGTTTACTTTTATTCTTTTAGATAATAGCTTAGTTATAAAATCCTGCAGAGTATAAATTAAAAAAGTGAATACAAAGGTAAACAATAATAAATTTAACAAATTTCTAAGAAGGAATAAAATTAATCCAAAAATTGAAAGCACCAATACCTTTTTTACAATATCTTTTTTAAAAATTTCATTGATAAACTCCATCAAATAACCCCTTTGTATATATTTTTATCAATTCCCCTACTTCAATAATATCAAATGTTAAGCTTAATATCAAATAATAATGGAAAAGCTGGAATAAATATTATTTACTAACAACGAAGTAGGACATCTCTCTCGTATAAAAAAAGGAAGCAATATATATTGCTTCCTTTTTTTATATGTATAATATTTGAATCAATAACATTATTTATATTATTACCCTAAAGTGGCAACCATAATCGCTTTAATTGTATGCATCCTATTTTCAGCTTCATCAAATACTATGGAATGTTCACCTTCAAATACTTCATCTGACACTTCCATAGCCTCAAGACCAAATTTTTCATTTATTTCTCTTCCCATAGCTGTCTTTAAATCGTGGAAGGCAGGAAGACAATGCATAAACTTAACATTTCTATTTCCTGTAGCTTTAAGCATATCCATGTTCACTTGATAAGGCTTAAGTAGCTTTATTCTTTCTTCCCATACCTCTTTAGCTTCACCCATGGATACCCATACATCCGTATATATAATGTCTGCATCCTTAACTCCAATATTTATATCTTCTGTTATAAGTATTGAGCCTCCCGTAATTTTACATATATCTGTGCAGGTTTCGACAAGCTTCTTCACAGGAAATAAACTCTTTGGAGTTACTATTCTAAAATCCATCCCCATTTTACTAGCACCTATCATCAAAGCATTTGCCATATTATTTCGTCCATCACCGGAATATACAAAAACAATTTCATTTAAAGGCTTATTAAAATGTTCCATTATAGTTAGGAAATCTGCAAGTACCTGGGTTGGATGATCTTCATTTGTTAGCCCATTCCAAACCGGAACTCCTGAATATTTAGCTAAATCTTCTACTATTGATTGACCATACCCTCTGTACTCTATAGCATCATACATTCTTCCGAGTACCCTTGCAGTATCAGGGATAGATTCCTTTTTACCCATCTGACTTCCACTAGGGCCTAAATAAGTAACATGAGCTCCTTGATCGTAAGATGCTACCTCGAAGGCACATCTTGTTCTTGTAGAATCTTTTTCAAATATTAATGCTATATTTTTACCTTTAAGCCTTTGCATCTCATTTCCTACATATTTTGCTTTTTTAAGATCGCTTGCAAGTTCTAGTAAAAACCCAATCTCCTTAGGAGAAAAATCAAGTAAGGTTAAAAAGCTTCTATTTCTCAAATTAAACATGACACCACTCCTTATAAATTATTTATTTTATAGCTCTCTATAAAGGGGCATAGACATACACCTAGGACCACCTCTACCACGGGATAGCTCACTTGATGGAATCGCTATCACCTCCACGTTGTTTTTTGAAAGTATTTCATTTGTAACATAATTTCTTTCATAAGTTATGACCTTCCCAGGAGCAATTGCTAAAGAATTAGATCCATCATTCCATTGTTCTCTTGCTGAAATAATTCTGTCTCCACCACCGCAATTAATAAGTTTTATATCCCTTTTTAAGTATTTTACCAATATTCCTTGCAGACTGTCTACCTCTTCTTTCATTATGATGTCATTATTTTTTTTATCAAAGGTTATAGCAATTACTTTTAGCTCTTTTTCTATGGAATTATGAATAGTAAATTTATCGTAATCTATCATTGTAAAAACTGTATCTAGATGCATATATGCTCTTCTCTTTGGAATCTGGAATAAAAGTATTGTATTAAATTCATCTTTCCCAAGAAAAATATTTTTAGATATTCTTTTAATAGCTTCCTCACTGGTTCTTTGGCTATGGCCAATTGCAATAACCTCCTTAGACAGTATTAGTTCATCTCCACCCTCTAGGCTTGAATGTTCATTTCTGTTATACCAATGAGGTATTGGATTTACTATAAATTCAGGGTGATATTTAAATATATATTTAGAAAATATAGTTTCTCTTTTTCTAGTTCTAGTATTCATTGAATTTAGAGAAATACCACAGCCAATAGCAGCAAAGGGGTCTCTCGTAAAATAAAGATTTGGCATTGGATCCATTAAAAAAGGATCTTCCTCAAGTTCCTCTTTCATCCCAATATCCTTTTTTCTTATTCCAGACATGAGAATATCTATCATAGCCTTTTCGTTAAACGTCTTAAGATATTTTATTAATTCATCTGTAAGCTCACTATTTGAATTATCTGAAGCAGTTAGTCCTTCCTTTAAAATATCTTTTAGGAATATGTCTTTAACTCCAGCTTCCTTTATAGCTTCAGCCACAAGTTCTTCTAAATATAGTACCTTTGCTCCATTATTTTCTAATATCTTAGCAAAATTATCATGTTCAATCCTGGCAACCTTTAGATATGGGATATCATCAAAAAGAAGTCTTCCTAAGTATTCTGGAATTAAATTTTCAATTTCATTCCCAGGTCTATGAAGTAAAACCGTCTTTAAGTTTTCTATCTCTGAATAAACATTTATTTTGCCTATTTTATTCATATCATTAGCTCCAATTCTTTTATTATTTGAAAACAATTTTAGTTCCCGAATTACCTATCAAAGCTTCCTTTGCTTTTGATAAGGAGGTAATAATAGAAACTCTATTCAACCCACCACTTACAAATTCTTTGCAAGCTAAAATTTTAGGAAGCATACTGCCTGGTGCAAAATGACCTTCCTCAATGTATCTATTCAGTTCCTCTACATTTACGCAATCAAGTTTTCTTTCATTTGGCTTATTAAAATTGATGCTTATTTTATCTACCCCAGTTAAAATAAGAAGCATGTCTGCCTCTAAGACCTCCGCCAACTTTTCTGCAGCCAAATCCTTATCTATTACGGCAGGAATACCCTTTATCATTCCATTTTCAAGTATTACTGGGATACCGCCACCACCACAGGATATAACTACGTTTCCAGTGGCGACCAAACTTTTTATAAGGCCCTTTTCCACAATGTCTAAGGGTTTTGGAGATGGAACAACTCTTCTATAACCTCTTCCTGAATCCTCTTTCATTGTATAACCCTTTTCCTTAATAAGTACCTCTGCTTCTTCCTTACTATAAAAGACACCTATCGGCTTTAAAGGATTTTTAAATGCTTCATCTTCTTTATCAACTATTATTTGTGTTACTATAGTTCCAACAGATTTATCGATTTTTCTATTTTTTAATTCTTCTGATATTGCATTTTGAAGATAATAGCCTATATAACCCTGTGAAAAAGCTCCCACCACATCAAATGGAAATAGGATATTTGCTCTATCCATCTTATGAGCAATTTCAATTGAATTCAATATTTGACCTATCTGAGGACCATTTCCATGAACTATAGAAATAGTATGACCAGCTTCTATCAAATCCACTATTATTTTAGCGCTTTCCTTACTTTTTTTTAACTGAGCTTCAGAACTCATGTCCTTAGAATCTGATAGAAGTGCATTCCCTCCTAAGGCTAATACTATTTTCATCTCTTCCCTCCAGAATATTCATAACAAATTTTAAATTAGCATTATAATATTACTATTGCCAATGAGCCATTGTCAACACTTTACACTTTCCTATGACATGGTATAAAAATTCCTATATACAGTGTATGCATAAACTTATTATTATGCTTTCATAACATTTTAGCGGTTTCTTAATAAAATACATTACATATCAATTTTTATATTGCATATATAAATAAAAAATATACATTATTATTATAAAAAATATTTTTTCTGTATCTTTATAAGAAATACTTTCTAATATGAACAGGGACATACCTGCATCGTATGTTACGATCAAAATTGCTGCTTTTGAGCAAGAATATAGTAGCTTTATATAATTCTTGTTCGATAGGCAGGTG
>DATCIH010000021.1:0-19225 GCA_036507955.1 Clostridiaceae bacterium
TTGGCATATCCAAATTTAGTTTGCTGGTAATAAATGAATGTCATCATTGGAATAAACTTAGGTTATTTTTGTAATAATTCTAGAGTGTTTTGGCTTAACTTTTTTATTCAGTTTTTTCATAGCTCACTTTACACAATCTAAATTAAAGATAAACCTATTTTTATTATAGCTTTATATGATAATATATACATTAACAAATTGTAAATGGAGGGTATTATGGACATACAAAAATCTAAGGTGGAAGATATACCATCCATAATGGAATTATTTAACTCTTGCGTTGAAAATATGAGAATTAAGGGGATTTATCAGTGGGATAATCTCTACCCCAATCTTGAAATAATAAACCAAGATATTTATAAAGAGCAAGCCTTTTCAATAATTATTAATAGCAGTGAGGTAGCAACCATAACTCTAAACCAGGAGCAATCTCCTGAATATAAGGATATAACTTGGATTGGTTTAGAACCTGTCTTGGTGATACATCGCCTTGCTGTCCACCCTAACAATCAAAAACAGGGTCTTGCAAAAAGTCTTATGACCTTTGCTGAGGATTATGCTAAAGACAAAGGTTGCTCCTCCATCCGTCTTGATGCTTTTACCGAAAATCCTATTTCTTTAGGTCTTTATGATCATTTAGGGTATAAAATCCGTGGACAAGTTTATTTCCCTGGAAAAAGCCTTCCCTTTTACTGTTTAGAAAAACTTTTTTAATATGCCTTAAGACCCTTTAGGAAATTTGCAACTCCATTTTCTTCATTGGTTCCTATAATTTTTGTAGCCATTTTTTTCAATTCCTGATTGGAATTAGCTACTGCATAGGAATAATCTGCAAGTTCAAACATAGACGCATCGTTCATATTGTCTCCAAAGCAATGAAGCTTGTCTACCTTTAAATATCCTTTTAAAAATTCTAAGGCTTTTCTTTTTGTCCCCATAATATTTGTTATCTCTAAGTTATAAAGCTTAATGTATATATCGTAGTAAAAATGAATCGATATATCCACTCTTTTTTTAAGCACTTCATATGATTCTTCAAGCTCTTCATGTAAACCGCTAATTACCATATTTGCTATTCCTGAATATATATCCTCCGGAAATTCATTAACCTCTTTGAATCTTTTATCTCCTTTAGCTAATCTCCATTCTACGAATCTTTTTTCCCCTTCTCTAAATATTCCTTTATAATAAATACTATTGCTCCCATCCATTTTAATGTGAAATAATAAAGGACTCATATTATATTCATTAATAGTATTTATTACTTCCCTAAGGCAATCTTCAGTTAAGAAGTTAGCTACAAGGTTAGTTTTATTATTTACGTCATATATAAAAGCTCCGTTATTTAATATTATTGGATATTGTAAATTAAGGGGCTTTATAATCTCTTTTGCAGAATAAATAGACCTGGCGGTAGCTATAGAAAAGTTTAAGCCCTTTTCTATCAATTCATTTATTATATTTATTGATTCATGGCTAATCTCTTCCTTTGAATTAAGTAAGGTTCCATCTAGATCTGTAACATAAAGATTCATATATTACCCCCTTTAGCTTTAATTTCACCCAAAATTCTATAGTATTCTTTATTAAGCTCTTCAATATTATCCTTTTTAGTAGGCATAGATAGTTTACCAACTAATAAGGCCAATCTGTTTTCTAAAAGAGCTATATTATCTCTATTATTCTTAAAGCCATCCTCTATATAATCTTTATAAGTTCCCTTATAATAAATAAGCTTTTTGTCTTTTATTTCGAGAAAGGAATTTGCTACTGCGGAAATAAATTCCCTATCATGAGAAACAAATAATATTGTCCTATCAAACTCCTTCAAAAGCCACTGTACTGCTTCCATAGAATATATATCTAGGTAATTTGTCACCTCATCTAAAATTAACATATTATTATCCTTTAGCAGTATTTTTGCTAAGGATGCTTTAACCTTTTCCCCACCACTTAAGAATTTTACCTTTTTATATACTTCTTCTTTTTTAAATAGCAGTCTTGATAATACTGTTCTCACCAAGGTTTCATCTAATCCAGCCTGAAAAACATTATCAAATATGCTTAGTTCCTCCTCTAATATGTCTAGGGATTGACTGAAATATCCTATCTTTAGTCCACTGCAGGTCTTTATATTTGAATTTTTCTCCATTATCATTTTTATGAGGCTACTCTTGCCGCTGCCATTAGCTCCTAAGAGAGCAGTTTTCGACCCATTATATATAGTAAATTCAGCCCTCTCAAATACTTTTTTATCTTGAAAGGATAAGTTTATATTTCCACCTTTAATTAGCTCCTTGCTATAAAGGTGGCTGCCTATATTAATATCTATCTTTATTTTATCCATTTCTCTTAGCTTTTCCATAACCTCTAGTCTTGCTAATCTCTTCTTAAGATTATCCACGCTACTAGAAAGTTTTGCCTGTGCATTTTGCCCTCCCATTTTATGAAGACGAGCCTCTGAATTTCCCATTCTCTTAGGTGTTTTTCTTATTGATTTTACTTTATCTTTAGTATCGTCAATAGCTCCCTGAAGCTTCTTCTTCTCCCTCTGGTAACTATTATATAAAAATATATTTCTTTCCTCTTCCTCTTTCCTTAAAAGACTATACTCCGTGTAATTACCATCGTATAGCTGAACCTTTCCTAATTCTATATGTAAGATCTTATTACATATAGAATCTAAAAACCTTCTATCATGGGATATTAGCATAATAGCTCCTTTAAATTCCTTAAAGCTTTTTTGTAGAGCCTCCCGAGACGCAATATCTAAATTGCTGGTGGGTTCATCAGCAAATATTAAAGGACTATCCTTGCTCATGCACGACCCTATCTTAAACCTAGTTTTTTCCCCTCCACTAAAGGTATCCTTCCATAATTCCTCTATCCTATATCTTCTAGCTATAGCCTTATCCAGGTTTTCAGGTTCAGCCTTTTCTAGTTGACTTATATAGGCATAGTTACAATGTATCCTAACTTCACCTGAATCTTCCTTAACCTTCCCTCTTAATATATCAATTAGGGTAGTTTTTCCAGAACCATTTAGCCCCACAATTCCTATTTTATCCTCAGAATTAACCTTTAAAGCTTTTATATCTAATATGAGTCTATCTCCATAATTTTTTATAAGATTATTAACCTCTATTAACAGCATAAAAAAGTCCTCCTATCATACCTAGAAAGGATCCAAAAAAATGAAAATCCACTCTAGGTTATTTTTAAGAACATGAAATAAACCTCCTAAAGAAGCCAAATCAATATTCTTTAACCATAGGTGAATTAAATTCGCATTTACACTATTACCTCGTATTTTCTAATATTGTTGATATTATACACCCAGTAAAACTACTGGTCAATGGTTTTAGCGAGCATTGGTTACTTAGTTACCTACCTAAGGATTCCGAAGGAGTAGCCACTATTAATCAAGAAATCAATTACTTTGGGTAGAGCTTCTAAGGTGGTACTTTTAGCCGGAGCATCATGCATTAAAATAACCACATGTTCCTGCGTTGTATACTTGGCTAATTCATTTAGTAACCGGTCTACTGGAACATTTTGTCCCTCCGCATCACCAGTTAGGTCATTCCAATCTATAGAGTGATATCCTGCATTTGTTAAAGCTACTTTATAAGGATTAAAAAATGTACCAAAGGAGCCTCCAGGGAACCTTACAAGCTTACAATCAAAGCCATCCCCCAAAACCGACTTTAATACTTTATCCTCTTTATATACATCCGCCATAAAATTATCTGTACCTGAATAAATATATCTATAATTATGAGAATAAGTATGATTGCCTATAGCATGCCCTACCTCATACTCCTTCTTTAATAAATCCGGGTATTTTTCTGCCATGCTACCTATAACAAAAAACGTAGCTCGAATTTTATATTTATCTAATATATCCAATATTCCAGGAGTTATATTTGGAGAAGGACCATCGTCAAAGGTTAAATATGCCATTTTATGTCCATCCGGATTGAATACATTTACAAGAGAGCAGTCTGTGAAGGAATCATCTTGATTAACCTGTCCATCTATGAAATTTGATCCAATTCCCTTTGATTTAATCGATAGCATATTTATTCTTTCATGAAGGATATTCGCTGTATTTTTAGGAGCTACTTTTTCTACTTCTTTAGCTGATATATAGCTAAAAAAGGTATACGACAAAATTATTAGTGGCATGAAAATAAGTATTAATTTCAATCTTTTAACTTGGTTATTTCTATCAAAATATTGCATTTTAACACCCCTAAACTGCTATACAATAATTATATAATGCAGAAGAATATATGTTGTTACAAAAGTGTTAAAATTGATTGCAAAATGATTACAGTTTCTAATTTATCTCCATATATTGTAACACAATTAAATTGTATGCTTATATTTTGAGGAATATTAATCTTCTTTTGATACCTACAAAATATCTTAAAACAAATATAGAACAAATTCATTTTATGCTCATATTATATTTGGAGGTACTATGAAAATAGGAGGTAACATAAATGAGCCTTGAATCAGATTCAAAATATATATATGCTATTCACCTTCCCCCTCAAGTTGCAACTATGCCAATTTCCCTATACCACTCCATAGCTGGACAATATTTTGTGGGCTATGCTGACAATATGTTTTTTGAGAAAGATAAAAATGCCTGGGCTGCTCTGGTCAATCCCATCAACTCAGGAATAAATCTATATGTTAATGTGTGGACGGTTACCGATTTGCATAAACCACCCATAAGAATTCAAATTTGGCTTAATGCGAATCTTCCAGGGAGTCCCACTATTTCCGACTTGGTTACTCCCTCTAATACTGCGATTTTCCCTCAAGTCCGACCAAAAATAAAGTTATTACAGGCCTCAAATGTTGTGGGAAATCCCACTGACGGAACAAAGGGTTTTGTTAGAAGAACCATACCTGGGGAAACCGTTGTAGCAGATGAGGAAGGTAAATTCATCATCCCTCCAGGCGGTAATTTTACAATATTTTTATCAAATTATGAAGAGGATAAGACCCCTGCTAGTGTACGAGTTGCCTATGGCTGGTGGGAGGATAAGTAATCAGAATTTATCTTTAAATGTAATCTAACCTTTTTTGAGGGAACTTTTCTTAGTTCCCTTAATTTTGTATAAAGTAATCTCTATTTGTCCAAATTCTTAAGCCCTCAGTAACCGCTCTTCTCAATACTATCCAAAGCTATTTCTTCCATGCCGGAAGGTTATCCATCATAACTTTTGCTGCTCTCACCAATTCCTCCTGGGTTATAAAATGGAAAAATACCGATCCATGAGATACTCCTCTGCCTTTGCTATGTCAATAGCTTAAAACAATTTAAGCCTAGCAATTTGGTGCAAGAAATGCTAGGCTTAATAAAATGGGTTTTATATATCACTTGTGAATTTGTTAAATATAAAGGATTAGGAGAATATTTTATGAAGGATTTTATCTTGCTAAAAGATGTTAAAAAAATTTATAAGGTAGGCGATGTAGAGATTAATGCCTTAAATGGCGTTTCCTTTTCCATTAATAAAGGGGATTTTGTAATTATTGCAGGCCCCAGCGGCGCTGGGAAAAGCACCGTGTTAAATATTCTAGGTGGAATAGATAAGGTTACCTCTGGAAGCTTTTTTGCAGAAGGAAAAGAAATTAGTAGGTACGGGAGAGTTGAGCTTACTACCTATCGAAGACGCGATATTGGATTCGTATTCCAATTTTACAATCTGGTTCCAAATCTAAATTCTCTTGAAAACGTGGAACTGGCAACGGAAATATGTAAGGATCACCTTGACCCAGAAGCTACCCTAAAACAGGTTGGCTTGGGGGATAGACTATATAACTTTCCCTCTCAGCTATCAGGGGGTGAGCAACAAAGGGTTGCCATAGCAAGGGCTTTAGCAAAAAACCCAAAGCTTCTATTGTGCGATGAACCAACTGGAGCCTTAGATTATAATACAGGTAAAACTATACTCAAGCTCATTCAGGATACCTGTCGGAATCTTGGGATGACAGTGATAGTAATAACCCACAATCTTGCAATAGCTCCAATGGGAGATAAGTTGATAAAAATGAAAAACGGATTAGTTGAGAGCGTTATTATAAATGAAAATCCAACTCCCGTTGAAAGGATTGAGTGGTAATGAAAAAGACTTTACTTAAAGATACCTTCAAGGAGATAAAAAATACTCTCAGTCGTTTTTTGGGAATTCTTTTAATAGTAGCCTTAGGAACTGCGTTTTTTGTTGGAATAAAGACTACTTGTCCAGATATGAAGCTAACAGGGGATAAATATTATAAGAATCAAAACTTCATGGATTTTCGCTTGGCTTCAACTACTGGCTTTACATCCGCTGATGTAGCTTCAATTAGAAATATTAAAGGAATTAAAGGTGTGATGCCCTCTTATTACCTTGATGCCTTTACTAGCTTTGGAACGAGGCAAAAGGCAATCAGGGTTATATCTTTGCCTGAAAACTCATCAAATAATAATAAAGATTACATAAATAGGCCTGAGCTTATTAAAGGGAGATTACCACAAAAAAGTGGTGAATGCGTCATTGAAACTAGCTCTATCATTAATCTAACTCTAGGCTCGAAAATCAAGCTCACCCTTGGGGATGATAGCACTTTATCCGATAAATTAATTAAAGACGAATTTACCGTTGTAGGTATAGTTCGATCTCCTCTTTATATATCAAAGGATAGAGGTACTACCTCAATAGGAAGTGGTCAAGTGGCCGCTTTCATGGAAATTCCCGAATCAGATTTTAACCTTAAGTATTATAACAATATTTCTTTAACTGTAAATATTGATACATCAATAAAGGCTTATAGCAAAAGGTATGATAATATAACCTCTCCTATAATGTCTTCTCTTCAAGCTTTTGCAGACAAAAAAGCTATAGATCTGAACAAGCAGATTAATGTAAAAAATCAAATAGGCAATATTCCTTCTGTAAAATGGTATGTCTTCGATAGAACTACTAATTCAGGCTATGTGGAATATGGAAATGCAGCAGATAGAATGGATGCCATAGCTCAGGTGTTCCCTGTATTATTTATATTAGTTGCAATACTAATTTGCTTTACCTCTATGAGCCGTATGGTTGAAGAGCAAAGACAATATATGGGTACCCTTAAGGCCCTTGGTTATAATAGTTTATCCATAGCTAGTAAGTTCATTACTTATGCAGCTTTTGCCAGTATTTTAGGTGGTATGCTAGGATTATCCATAGGTTTTACTGTATTCCCGAGTATATTGAATAAAGCATATTCAATATTATACACGCTACCTAAATTAGAGCTAATTTTTGATGTTCCCTTTGCAATCATATCCTTAGTCGTAGGCCTTCTTGTAACAACTCTATCTGCTTTATTAGTATGTATAGAAGAGCTTAATTCAAATGCAGCATACTTAATGCGTCCAAGGTCGCCCAAACCGGGGAAAGTAATCCTGCTTGAAAAAATTAAGTTCATCTGGAAAAGACTAAAATTTACCCCAAAAGTTACCATGAGAAATTTGTTCAGATATAAAATCAGATTTTTCATGACAATGATTGGTATTGGTGGTTGCACTGCCTTATTACTTGTTGGTTTCGGTTTAAATGATGCTATCAGAACTATCGGTGATAAGCAATTTGGAGAAATTTATACATATCAGATGAGTGTAAACCTAAAAGATAATATCTCATTAGATGAAAAAAATGAAATTGAAAATGCTCTAAAAAGTCAGTCTGAATACTCCTCCATGGAAAACTTCCTGTCTAAGAGTCTTGATATTGGCTTTAAAAACACGGAGAAAAGCTGTAACCTTATGGTCCCAGAAAACATTATGGATTTAGTTAATTATATCAACTTGAGAGATCGTATAACAAATAAAAGTGTACCTCTTAAAGATGATGGGGTAATCCTACTGAAAAGGTTGCTAAAACTCTTGGTGTAAAAATAGGTGATGAAATATATATAAAAAATGGTGAAACAGAAAAGTTTTTTGTTAAAGTTACTGGTATATGTGAAACTTATCTCCAGCATTATATATATATGTCCTCTACTTTATATGAAAAGCTATATACTGCAAAGCCCGACTTTAACCAGATAGATATAAATCTTAATCAAAAGGATTCTAGTTCGCAAGTAAAGGTGGGTGGGAAAATTGCCTCCTTAAAGGGTGCCTCCTCAGTAAACCTTATAAGTGATAATATTCGTAACTTTAAGGATACTATAAAAAGCATATATAATATTGTTCTAGTCCTTATTGTATCTGCTGCATTGCTTTCCTTTATAGTTCTCTTTACTCTTACAAATATTAATATCAATGAAAGAATGAGGGAGATAGCCACAATAAAAGTTCTTGGCTTTTATGATAAGGAGGTGTCCCACTACGTATTTAGGGAGAATATTATCCTCACCTTCTTCGGTACTTGCTTCGGTCTCTTTATAGGTAAAATAATAGCAGGCTATGTAATTGGAACTGCGGAGGTGGATATGGTTATGTTTGGTCGCATCATTTATCCCTCAAGCTATTTTATTTCTGCGATTTTAACAATAATCTTTGCCTTAGTTGTTAATTCTGTTATGATGAAAAGACTTAAAGATATTGATATGGTAGAAGCTTTAAAAACTGTAGAGTAGTCAGCAAAAAAAATTATTTATAAGAAGGCATTTATATGAGTATAAAATTTATTAACAAAGCCAATTCAACTGATATAATCTTCATTATGTTAGGAAGTTTCTTAGGTTCCATAGGTATAAATATGTTTTTAATACATGCAAAGCTTTTAAGCGGGGGAGTTACAGGTTTAGCCCTCATACTTCAATATGTTTTTAACTTTCAAGCTGGATATGTTATTCTAATACTTAATATTCCGCTATTTATATTGAGTTCAATGAAACTACATAAAAGATTTACTATATACTCATTGGTTGGAATGTTAACTTTCTCAATCTCACTTATATTGACCCATCCTATTTCTAATATCTTAAATATAAATGATAAGTTATTATACTGTATTTATGGAGGGGCTATTAATGGTCTTGGCTTTGGACTAGTTTTCGCGCATAGCGGTTCAACTGGCGGTTTAGATATAATATCAATGCTAATTAGAAGAAAATACACGAACTTTAATATTGGTAAAATCTCATTTTCAATTAACTTGGTTATCGTAACAATCTGTGCCTTTATATTTGGATTGCCAAACGCACTATACACTTTAATTGCAATGTTTGTTACTTCCTTTGTGCTTGATAATGTTGTAAAGGGCTTGAACCAATCGAAATCCGTGATTATTATAACTGAAAAAGAAGAAGAAGTTGCTAATATTATTATGAAAAGATTACACAGAGGGGTTACTTGTTTATACGGTGAGGGAGGGTTTACCAAAGAGAAAAAGACGATAATTTACTGTATATTACCTTTAGCACAATTACCCGAATTGAAAGAAATAATTATGCATGTAGATGATAAAGCATTTTTGAGTATTTCTGATGCATCTGAAGTTCAAGGAAAAGGGTTTAGACCCTCTATGTAGTTTACATTATTCCATATAGTGGGATTATCACATTAATTAAGGAGTGTTAATTATGCCTATTATTTATAATGAAAAAAAACGAATATTTCACATTAAATCACTAAATACTAGTTATATAATCCAAGTGTACAAAACTGGACATGTTGTAAATTTGTTTTGGGGTAAAAAGATAAAAAGTTTAAGCTTTGATTCAAAACCAATTACTAGCCAAAGCAATTTTGATGCGGAAGATGCATCACTACCTATAGATAATATCTTTCAAGAGTATCCTGGTTATGGTAATGGTGATTTTAGAAGTCCCTCCTATCAGGTATTACAAGCAAATGGTAGTATTCTGACAGATTTACGGTATGTTAGTTATAGACTAATAAAAGGGAAACCAGGGCTTATAGATCTTCCTGCCACATATGTGGAAAACGATGAAGAAGCAGAAACCTTAGAATTAACTTTATTTGATGAGGTTACAGCCTTAGAGGTTATTTTAAGTTATACAGTTTTTGAAGCATTAGATGTTATAACAAGGTCTACTAAAATTATTAACAAGGGAAATCATGAGTTAACACTTTTAAGAGCGCTAAGTATGAGCGTAGATTTTGACAATGATAATTATGACATGCTTCAACTTTCTGGAGCTTGGGGCAGAGAAAAGCATGTATACAAAAGAGCTTTAGTTCCAGGTTTCCAATCAGTGGAAAGTAAAAGAGGCATAAGCAGCCATCAGCATAATCCTTTCATAGCTTTAATGAGTAAGGATGCAACGGAAGTTCATGGAGAGGTCTATGGCTTCAATTTAGTTTACAGTGGAAATTTTTTAGCCCAAGTAGAAGTGGATCAACTTAACACTACAAGGGTATCTTTAGGTATAAATCCTTTTAATTTCACTTGGCTACTCAAAGCTGGTGAGTCTTTCCAAACACCTGAAGTGGTTATGGTTTACTCCGCAGAAGGTTTAGGAGAGATGTCTAGAACCTACCATAGACTTTATAGAACAAGACTTTGTAGAGGAATTTACAGAGACAAGGTAAGGCCAATACTTGTTAACAATTGGGAAGCTACATATTTTAATTTTAATGCAGAAAAAATCGAAAGCATAGCTCGGGAAGCAAAGGAACTTGGCATAGAATTATTCGTATTGGATGATGGTTGGTTTGGTAAAAGGGATTCAGACAACAGTTCTTTAGGAGATTGGGTAGTAGATAAGAATAAACTCCCTAATGGTTTAGAGGATTTAGTTAAACGTACTAATGACATAGGCTTAAAATTTGGACTTTGGTTTGAGCCAGAAATGGTATCACCAAACAGCGATTTATATAGAGCTCATCCAGATTGGTGTATACATGTTCCGGACAGAACACCAGCGCAAGGTAGATACCAGCGAACCCAGTTAGTACTAGACTTGTCCAGAAAAGAAGTTTGTGATGAAATAATTAAAATGGTATCAAATATATTAAAGAGTGCGCCTATCTCTTATGTGAAATGGGATATGAATAGAGCTATTTCTGACATGGGTTCACCTTCATTACCTGCGGAGAGACAAAGAGAATTAGCTCATAGATATGTGCTAGGCTTGTATAGAGTTATGGAAACTATAACCTCTTCTTTTCCAGAAGTTCTGTTTGAAAGTTGTAGTTCTGGTGGAGGTAGATTTGATCCGGGTATACTTTACTATATGCCTCAGACCTGGACCAGCGATGACACCGATGCCATAGAAAGACTTAAAATACAGTATGGCACCAGTATAGTTTATCCAACTTGCTCTATGGGAGCTCATGTATCAAGTGCTCCAAATCATCAGTTGGGTAGAGATACAGGTTTAGAAATAAGAGGAAACGTGGCTATGTCAGGTAACTTTGGTTATGAAATGGACTTGACTAAATTCACGGTGGAGGAAAAACAATTAGCTAAAAAGCAGATTGAACAGTATAAGGAAATCCGCCATATAGTTCAGTTTGGGGACTTTTATAGACTCTTAAGCCCTTTTGAAGGCAATGAAACAGCTTGGCTTTTAGTTACTACCGATAAAAAGGAAGCCTTTGCAGCTTACTTTAAAGTTTTGGCAGAGCCTAACACTATATCTAGGAGAATCAAATTTCAAGGACTTAACCCGGATTTTACTTATAAAGTGCAAGGACTAGATATGATAGTAGGTGGAGATGAGCTTATGAACATAGGTATAGATATAGGTAAATTAAGTGGAGATTTTCAAAGTATAACTTGGAGATTAAATGCTCTATAGATAGAAACAGCTTATTATTAAGGTGCTAATTTAATTATAAATTAGCACCTTTTTTATCTTATATCACTATATGGTATCTTCATAATAAAAAATAAAATATGAGGACTTGTAAGAGCAAAAATCCAAGCATATATTGGCTTTTTGTAATGAAGATACAATATTGAAAACAATATATAATTAAATATAAGTGAACACCCTATATTCCAACCATTACTGTATGTAAAATACCCTAGCTTTGTAGCTACAAGCTCTACAATAGTGTATATAGCAACATAATAAGAAATATGAGTAATAATTTTCGTTTTCTTCTTTGGAAAGTTAGGAATAAACAACATTACTGTACTTGGATATACTGTTATACAAACAAACAAATCCGTGAAGGTATGATTTATTATTCCTGGTTGATATTGCCACAGAGGATGATTATATACTAAGAGAATACAAACTACATTACTCAAAATAAAAAATAATATAGTTGGATAATACTTCTTCCAATTCTTCCAGTCTCCATATTTATAACATATTAAAATAGATGCAATGCCAAGAAGTACATGATACATAAAATCACCTACCCAAATTGAAGATTAATGATATTTTCAGTAACAAAGTCACAATAATAGTAATACCCAATTTATTAAATCATACTAATAATTTTAAAGGAAATTTAAATACTATTTCTAAATATAAGTATAAAATCGAGCAAATTAAAGCATAATATTAATGCATATTATAGGCTAAAAAAGAAAGAAGGGTTCAAATGACAACAGAAGCAAAAATACAATTGACTTAATCAGAATTGGGTACCTTATGGATGACCTATATATCAACCTCAGCAAGACTCATAATGTATGATTTCTTTAGAGATAAAACTTTAGACAAAGAGGCTCAAGATATATTAAGTTCTTCTGCTATTGAATCACAAATTATTATAGATAAAATTGTTACTATATTTAATAATGAAATTGCAGTTATCCCAATAGGCTTTGATGAGCACGTCATGATGAAAGATTCAGCTACACTTTTTGATGATTTTTTTCATGTAATGTTTCTACGCCAAACTATGAAATTAAATTTTGGTCATTCTGCTATATTTTCCGCAATGTCTTATAAGAAAGAAGCTCATGATATATTTAAACACAACTATGATATTGCTGATAAATATTATGTTCTGACAACAAACTATCTATTAGATAAAGGAGTGCTTGCAAAACCACCTTCTGTATCTATGCCAAATAAAATAGAATTTGTTCAAGACAAAAATTACATGAGTGGGCATAATTCTTTTTCTGAGACGCGCTCATTAAATACAATTGAGGTTGGTTTTCTTAATGAAGCTATCGAAGATAACATTTTTGGTATGCAGTTGATGACAGGCTTTGCACAAGTTGCAAATGAGAGTAATGTTAAAGAATATTTCATAGAGGGTAAAGAATTATCAAAAAAAATTATTACTAAATTAAGTGATGTTCTATTACAAAGTGATATCCAGCCACCAAGCACCTGGGCAGGAAAAGCTACAGATTCCACAAAGTCGCCCTTTTCAGATAAACTTATGATGTATATGACAAGCTTAATATCCAGCTCGGCAATTGGTTACAATGCTCTAGGTACATCCTTTAGTATGCGAAGTGATCTCCATACCAAACTCACACTTATTGGTAAAGATACCTTTGATTATGCAAAAAAAGGTGGTAAATTAATGATTACACATAAATGGATGGAAGAGCCTCCTCAAATGGAAGATAGAAATCAGCTTACAAAAACAAAAAAATAAACAAAAGGAAATTATTTTAAAGGGAACACATGCAATTTGTGACCCTTTTATTTTTTTTGAATTTATCAATTACTTTATCCTAGGAATATCATTTTTATGTAATGCATATATAAATATAAAAATATAATGGACGTGAGATATATGCATTACTATAAAAGTTTAAGGATTCCATTTAGAGTCGATAATCCAACGGATGAGGCAAGGCATGAAATGCTTAAATATATGCTTAAGAAAGAGAAAAGAGTTGAGGATATCAATAACATTATTAATATCCTCAGCCCTCCTAAGGATATTACGACAATTTGTCCCTTTAGGACACGGCAAGAATGTTAAAGTAGCTGTAATAGGTGCTGGTGAAGCAGGGCTAGCTGCAGCTTATGAGCTAAGAAAACAGGTTGTAATATCACATTATTTGAGGCAAGTAATAGAATCGGAGGAAGAATTTACACCCATTATTTTGACAGTAGCAAGAAATATTATGGAGACCTTGGAGCTATGAGAGTGCCTATATCTCATGAAACTACTTGGCATTATATTAATCTTTTTAAACTTAATACAAGTATTTTTGTGAATAATGATGAAAATAATATATTTTACATAAAAGAAAATAGAGTTTATAGTGATATGAATCGGAACGGTGTATTTAAAAGCATATACCCAGCGTTTAATCTTAAATACAGCGAGAGATACAAACAATGGCCCAATCTTCAACGAAGAGTTTATAATAAATATTTACACTCGCTTTCACCAGACCTAAGAAAAGAAATTATTGAAACAAAGCCCTATTACTCTAAAGCTATAGAAGTATTAGATAAATTAAGCTATTTAGATGCATATGAAAGTGTAGGTCTTAGCAAAGATGCTATATCAATGCTAAGCTATTTGGACGGTTGCACCCAATATCTAAGTTTAAGTCTCCCAGAAATATTACATGAATACTATACTGCAGATTTTGATTTTACATATCGTATTGCTGAGGACATGATCAATCTTCCTAATTCCCTTTATGCGGCTCTTTGTGATAAAAATAAATATGGTTACACTAACCTTGATAAAGATAAACTAGGGCAAATAAAGATTAAGATGAATACTCCAATAGAAGGGATTTATGAACTACCCTCTGAAAAAGGAATATCTCTTAATTATGTTGAAAGTAGTACCACAAAAAAAGTCCAAGAAAAATTTGATTATATTATCTGTGCTATACCCTTTACTAGCCTGAGAAAGCTTGAAGTGAAGCCAGCTTTTACTGAGATAAAGACAAAAGCAATAAATGAATTGAATTCCACACCGTTTAAGTTTATGCCAAATTCTGCGCCGCTGTAATGCTTACCATCATTATTTACAGTTATATCCAGCTCAAACTCCTTTTGATCGGCGCCAAGCACAATATTTGTGGTAGAAAGCAAGGTAGTAGAAGCATTTGCTACCATTCCAAAATCCGTAAATAATATTATAAATGCTAAAATTACTGAAAGAAAAATCCTATTTAATTTCATTTCAATTCTCCTATTGTATTATTATAGTCAATAGGCGCCAAGGAAACTATCATTGGCGTCATCATATGTAAATCAAAGTTTATTTAATTTATTTTAGATAACCTGCGATCATTTGTAAGTCAATAATGTCCACTACTCCGGTATAGTTAACATCTGCTTTTTTAGCACTTATCCAGTTCGCAGAAGAACTGCTATCCATGTAGTAAGCCAATGCAATTGATAAATCAGCAAGTGTTATATTACCATCAAGATTTATATCTGAAGCAAAAGTGATACTAGTACTATCGGATGCTTTTTCTAAAGCTGCAATTACATCAGCTGTATCGCTGTAATTTCCAGTGATTGTATCAAGTGTTGAGGCATTTGCACTCAAAAGTTGAACTTGAACAGTCTTCTTATTAGAAATTGTCTTAGGAATAAAGTTTAGCTTTACTAAATCCTCATAATCTCTAGTTGTAATTGTAGTTTTGTCAGTTTTACCAAATACTAATTTTAATTCGCCATTCTCATCAGTTTTTGTAAGTTGGGTTAGATTAGGTAATAAGTAATCTATTTTACCTAAGGTAAATAAACTGCTATCATACTTTACAGTTACTTCAAAGGCATTTGCTTTATTCAAATTGTTCATAGAAACTGTATAGCTTGCTGCTTTATCCTTTTCAGCCACAACATTTTGAGAAACTGCTGTGATTTTTGCAGAGGTTGGTTTTGAGATACCAAAGGTATCAATAATATATGGCTGTGCAACGCCCTGTGCATCTTTCTTGTTTTGGTCTATTTCATAAGAAATAACTGAAAGTTTGTTTCCATCTATTTTGATGCTTTCGAAATTCTGTATCTGACTACGTACTGGTCTAGTTGCATCGGTTGGATCTGGTCCATAAATAGCGACATGATTTTCATCTACTATATCAAAGAGACTATAATAATTAGCAGGCAACAGTGATGTATTTTTATTTTTGTAGTAAACCTTTGGACCAGCTGTTGCAGGAATTAAATAAATAGTACCATTTGGATTTATTGGCTTAGAACGTGCATAAATATGGTCGTGACCTTGAAGAACTAAGTCTATTCCAAGTTGTGCCATGATAGGAGCAACAGTATTTCTAGAACCTGTTGGGCTGTTTATATCCGTATCAGTAGAGTGATTTGATGTAGAGTGAGGTCCTTTGTGCATGTCCAAAATAATCCATTGTGAACCATTAGCACGAGCTTTTGTAATATCAGCTTTCATCCAGGCAACTTGAGCTGGGGAAATATCATTTACTGAAGTATTTTCATTATTAGTAAGCATTACAAAATGTGCATTGGAGTAATCATAAGAATAATAGACTCCTGTTGAAGTATCAGAACCTGAGGCTGGAGTAAGCTCAAAATGATCTGTAAAAGAACCAAGTTTTTCATCATGATTTCCAGTTATAGGAGCAATCGTTGTATTAAGGAAAGATTGCCCTATATTATTAAAGAGCCAATCCCATTCATACCCTACACTTCCGTCATCAACTAAATCACCGTTCACAGTTATGAACTTTGAATCTGGAACGGTAGCAAGCGCTTTTGTAAAGGTTGAGGCTGCTAATTGGGCTTCACCAATGTCCTTAGCCTGTGGATCAGCTAAATCAAGGAAACTAAAAGCACCACTAGTTGGAGCTGTTTGGAAGGTACTTGTGGTGCTCCAAAGGCCTTGCGAAGCATCTCCCACCCGATAGTAATAAATTGTATTTGGCTTTAACCCAACAGCTTCGGCTTTATGTAAGAATTCTGCTTTTGAAATGGTTGTTCCTGCTGGCGCTGGTGCAGCTGTATTGTTAGATGGAACAGCGCTTGTACCGATAAAGCCCTTACCTTTAGTAAAATCAGCAGTATCTGAGGTTTTTTCAACTACTTGTAAGTCACTTTTGATTGATTTTGTTGAAGTATATCAAGTAAAGCCCTTAGTAGTAGTAGTATCTCCAAAAAATGTTACCATTACCTTAGTAACTGTACCTAATGGAGCAGCTGGATCTACAATAGGTGTTACATTGGTTGCAGCAAATGCAACTGTGTTTAAAAAAATAATTGGGCTTGAAAGGATGGTAAGTGTAAGAATAAGACTTAGTGTTTTGTGGAAAATTTCATACTTTGCCTCCTGATTTTATATTTCTTTTTTGATTACATTACATGTTTATAGTAAAGTAATTTGGTTAATTCTGGATGAAGTTTAAATTAAGCTTATGTTATTTTGCAAAGCTTTTCGTGTAAAGTATTTTGTTTACATAAATGTTTTTATATGATAAATTCAAAGGATAAGAATAAATGGTGGTGATAAAATGTCTCATATAGTAGGAAAGTCAGCTTATAAAAGCTTAGAGGAAAGGATAAATAGATTTCCACAAGGTGCTCCTCCTTCAGAAACCCTTTATAAAATTTTAAATATACTATTTACTGAAAAGGAAGCTGCACTTGTGGCTCAACTTCCTATAAAACCTTTCACAGTAAAAATGGCTTCAAAGATATGGAAAATGGATGAAGTAAGTTCACAGAACCTTTTAAATCAGCTTGCAAGTAGAGCAATACTTCTAGATATGGACAATAATGGTACTCAGCAATATATACTTCCCCCACCTATGGCAGGATTTTTTGAATTTTCAATGATGAGGACCAGAAATGATATAGATCAGAAGTTGCTTGCAGAACTTTTTTATCAATATTTAAACGTAGAAGAAGATTTTGTAAAAGAATTGTTTTTCAGCACAGAGACTAGGTTAGGCAGGGTTTTTGTTCAGGAAAGTGTTCTTTCTAATAAGAATGAAGTGCAAATATTAGACTTTGAGAGAGCAAGCCATATCATCAAAAGTGCATCCCATATAGGCATTAGCACTTGCTATTGTCGCCATAAAATGCATCATGTAGGTCATGCTTGTGATGCACCAATGGATATATGTATGACCTTTAGTAATACCGCCGCTTCCTTAATTAAGTATAATTATGCTAGAGAGGTTGAAGCGTCAGAGGGAATAGAGCTCTTACATAAAGCTTATGAAAATAATCTTGTACAATGTGGAGAAAATGCTAGGGAAGATGTAACGTTCATTTGTAACTGTTGCGGCTGCTGCTGCGAAGCACTAGTAGCTGCTAAAAAATTTGGCATGCTACATCCTGTACAAACCACTAGCTTTATCCCAAAAATAAATGATAGCAACTGTGTAAAATGTGGAAGGTGTATTACAGCCTGTCCTATAGGTGCCATAGAAATAATTACTGATGAAGTTGGAATACAGAAGATGAAGATAAATGAAGCTATATGTCTTGGATGTGGAGTTTGTGTAAGGAATTGTGCGAAAAAAAGTATTATGCTAGAAAGACGTATTCAGAAAATTATAACTCCAGTAAATTCTGTACATAGAACAGTACTTATGGCTATAGAAAAAGGAACACTACAGAACTTAATCTTTGATAATCAAGCCTTTGGAAGTCATAGAGCAATGGCTGCAGTTCTATCTCTTATATTAAAACTGCCACCTATAAAGCAAGCTATGGCTAGTAAGCAGATGAAATCAGTATACTTAGAAAAACTGATTTCTAAAGTTAAAATTTAATATTGAATTTCATAACCACAAAAGCAAAGCTGACACCATATAAAAAACGATGTCAGCTTAGATAAATTCAAGATATTCTACGAAAGTGGTTTATTTGCCGATAAAAGTTGTCATTCCATTATCTCCACTGTAAGGAGGTGCTCCTTTAACAGTTACATAACAAATTATTAGCTTATAGCTTGCTCCTCTGGTAATCTCTTTATTGAAAGTTAATATAAACGTTCTTGAAGAACCACTCTTTGGCTGTATCATAACCAGACTACTTGTAAGGGAATTTCCTGAATTCACCATATCATTTTTACCAAGAGTGGCTATACCTTTTGGTCTAACATTCATAGTATCTTGGATCCAGTAGTTAGTTGGCTTCATTCCTAGTTTCATATCTACATCTCTATCATAGCCAATTTGAATTTGAGTAGGTGAGATCTGAGCGAATTTTTCTAACATAGGAATGGGGAGTTGTCTCATGATACCATAAATGATTTTTATTTTTTATAAACGTCTATATTTTTTAAGAGCAAGCGAATTTAATAGGATGAACAGTAATGCGTAACCAGTAAGGGCCAGAAGGTCCACTCCTATATCCGAAAAAGTGCTTCCTCTTAGTG
>DATCIH010000022.1:0-24785 GCA_036507955.1 Clostridiaceae bacterium
CTATAATGATAACCTCCTTTGTATTTATGCGGTTGACGAACCTGCATTTATTTTATCAAAGGAGGTTGTTTTTTTCTACTCATAGCTAAAAGCTTTTTAGAACCACGGGCATAGCCCGTGGTATTCAGTAAACTAATAAAATAAGGCAGTTATGAATAACTACCTTAACTTTACTAAATATTTGATTTAATCATCAAGGCCGCAAAAGGCAACATCAAAAGCAGCACGAAGGTTTTTATGAATATCCTCATATTTCTCCTCCGGAATCCTAGTCTTTTTCATAGTTGACGAAATTCTAGTTGGATGTAATAGCTGCACTGGAATGGTGCTTAATTGTAAAATGGCCTCTATTTTAAAATCTGTTGGACTTGCAATAACTTTACCACTTGTTGATGGTCTTCTAACACATAATTTATCAACGTTGCTTTGACGAATGAAGTTCTCTATAGCTTCATGAAAAGCTATTATTTGATTTTGATCACGATCGTCATCTAGATTTATTTGTTTAAGTTCTAATTTAGTTGGTGAAAAATCACGCTTATTACCTTCTAATATTACAATATTTGCTGCATTACCACTTATTTCAATTCCGCACACGGTTTTCATACTGTTCAACCTCCAAATTATATTTATCTTTTATGTATAAGTCGTTATATACTAACACATAGTTCCATCCTTTTCCAACATTATACCATGAAATTTATATATATTTATAATTTATATATTGTCGCTGTCTAAAATTTCACAATACTTAGCAACGCAAAGTAGTGAAGCTATATTTATCTATAATGCCTTAAAATGATATAGTCAAAGTTCAAGGTAGTCCCTATGGAAACTTTATCTTCGCTTACTTAACCAGTATAATTATATTATACAAAGAATTGCTGTAGCTAAAAGGAGATACTTTTATGAAAAATAAATTATATATTCTAGTATTTATAATCTGTATAATTCCAATCATCATATTATTCCCAAAATACAAAACTGCTTATTCAGGGACATATTACGCCAGTGGTGTAAATGAAGACTTAATATTAAATTCAGATAATACTTTTGATCTAAACGTTATTAGTTTCAAAAATAGTATAACGTTTAGTGGAACCTACCGAATTTCTAATAATCAGATAGAATTACTACCTAATGATAAAAGTGGTATGCTTTTTATTAATAATATTACAAATGGTGAAATAATTGGTTCAGTTATTACCTTTAAGCCAGCTATAAATAGTTCAGCTACAATATTTACAAAAGCTTAAGGCTACATTATCTAATTGTTTCCGTGGCGGGTATATGGAATTTTCAATACATCTTGCAGCATAGGTAGCTAATCGTGTTCCCTTATTATTGTCAAAGGAATCAATTGCTTTTATTAAACCTACAGTGCCAATGGAAATCAAATCCTCTATATCTTTGCCAGGGTATGTATACTTCTTGACGATATGTGCAACTAGCCTAAGATTCCTTTCAACTAAAATTCCTTTTGCACAGATGTCTCCTTCCTTAAGCTGTTTTAGATAATATCGCTCCTCCTCTTCTTCCAACGGTTTAGGGAATGAACTACCACTTGATATGTAGGCTGTTAAAAAAGTTATATTCCCTAACATATCAATAATATAATTAAAGAAAAACAAATAAAATTCCTCCCAATAGTGCTTATAATATACTATGTTTATTTTTGAAAATCGTGCATGTACCTAAATATATTTATAATATACTATTTAATTTTTCTACTATCTCTTTAAAAATTGGAGTAGCTGTACTTCCTCCACTTTCAGTAACAACATCAATATTTTTTACAAAGACCACCATGGAATAATTGATGTTTTTCACAGTAAAAAATCCTACAAACCATCCATCACTATATTTCTTATTATTTTCATTTCTTTCAGTAGTACCTGTTTTTCCACCTATTATAATTTGGTCTGATATTGCCTGTATTGCAGTACCTTTTTTAACTACATCTAACATTTGTGTCTTTAGCTTATCCGCCGTAGTTTTGCTTATGGCCCGATTAGTTTTATTGTCTTTAGTAAGAATCTGATTATTAGAATCATCCACATAAGCATCTACAATGTAAGGTTTAACATATATTCCTTCATTTACAACAGTATTAGGTATACTTATAGCTTGAAGAGGGGTTATTTGCATGTTTTGTCCAATAGAAATAAGTCTAGAACCCCCAGCATTGTCTATTGGTTTTACATAATCGCCCTTAACTTCGGTATTTATGTTTAAAACTCTATTAAATATGCCTTGATTTTCTGCATTAGCTATAAAATTTTTATAACCTACAATATTTCCTACTTGAGCGAATATATTGTTACATGAATCAACTAAAGCATCACTTACAGGTATAGTACCATGGTTTTCCTGGCACAAGGAACTAGCCGTATTAGTATTACATGTAAAAATTTGATCTGTTGATATTTTCCCTTCCTCAAGTCCAGCTTCTTCAACTATAACTTTAAAAATTGAACCAGGATAATAACCGTTTATGGTACTAGAACCAAGATTAACATTAGGCAATGTATCATCTCTTTGAGCTATAGCCTTTATTTTACCAGTGGAGCTTTCCATGAGGACTGCCCCTACTTGTTCAAAGCCACTATACTTATCCTCGGTTAGAATACTTTTAATCTCATCATTAATATCCTTATCAACAGTTAATTTTACATTCATATTTTTTTTGCTCTTATCTATCTTATCTAGGCTTATTATCCCATCATTACTTTTAGTGAAGTTCTCTGTTCCTGGAGTATTGTTTTTAACATTTTCTTTTATTTCATTTTGTAGAGAACCTGTTCCTATGGAGGTATCTTTTTTACTACTTAAAAGTAAAGTTATGATATTATAAGCTTCGCTTTGATCGGATTGTTCATACTTATATAGGTAAGTGCCCTTTACCCCGTCCACAGCCTTTAATTTGTTATAAGTATCTTCATCTATACTGAAGTATAATTTTTGATTAGTAGAACTATTTTTATTGTTAATTACATTATCTACATCGTAATCCTTATTATAAGTTTTCAATATATATTGAAACTTAAGAAGAGTTTCTCTATCGGTATCAGCATTAAACATCCTATAGGTGGCAGGGATAATAACACAATTAAATTTATCTATAAATTTAATTAAACTTCTCCCTTTGCAATCTAATATATCATAATTAATATCTGATAGTTTCTCACCATAGGTATATTGACTTTCTGCTTCGCTTGTGTAAATTGTAGAATTATCCATTGCGATGAGTTTCAATTTATAAATTAATAATAGAAAAATTATAAAAAATAATGTAAATATCAAATAAATTCTTTTTTTAGTAGTAATTAAAGACATAAAAATACACCTCCATAATATTGTTTCCAACTAGGAGGTGTTATAATCCTATTTTTTACTTTTAATTAACATATCTCCAGACTTTAATTCCTCATTACTTTTAAATGTAAAAAGCATTTGAGCTCTTGGGGCAGATAAAATTTTATTGTTATCAATATCCTTCATGTCTGTAAGGCTGATTTCAAATATGCTTTTAAAGGGGCTTAATACTTCTACTTTATCATTGTCAAAAACCTTATTTCTTTGTTCAATAATATATCTACCAACTTCCTTATCATATTCTTTTACAATTCCAACAATATCATATTCTCTTATATATGTACTGGAAGAATAAATCTGGCTATCCTTTTCTCCAAAATAAAAGCCTGTAAAATATTGTCTATGACTTACTTTTTCTAAATTATATAACCAATTTTCATCATAGACAAAATTCTCTTTAGAAGCCATATACTTATCTATAGCTTCTCTATAGGTTTTAACCACCATTGCAACATAATAGGAACTCTTCATCCTACCTTCCAGCTTAAAAGAGGTTATACCGCTTTCTAGGAGCTCTGGTATATGCTCTATCATACATAAATCCTTAGAATTTAATATATAGGTGCCTTTATCATCTTCTTCAATTTGAAAATACTGACCAGGTCTCTTTTCTTCTTGCAGGAAGTACTTATATCTACAAGGCTGAGCACATTCACCCCTATTTGAATCTCTTCCCGTCATATAATTAGAAAGTAAGCATCTGCCTGAGTATGCCATACACATTGAACCATGTATAAATGCCTCCAGTTCACAATCCTCTGGTAAGTTTTGACGTATTGTTTCAATTTCTTTAAGAGACAATTCTCTTGCAAGAATAATTCTTTTCACACCCTGTTTATGCCAAAATAAAGCTGACTTCCAATTGGTATTATTCGCTTGGGTACTTAAATGTATATCCATACTAGGCAATACTTCTTTTATTGTCATAAATATACCAGGATCAGAAACTATGAGAGCATCAACCCTTAAATCATTAAGCTCTATTAAGTATTCTTCAAGACCGGGAAGGTCATCATTATGCGGAAATACATTTAAAGTGACATACACCTTAACATTGCTTTTATGTGCATAATCAATTCCTTTAATGAGGTCCTCTCTGGTAAAATTATCTGAAAATGCTCTTAGGTTTAATTTTTGCCCACCTAAATATACTGCATTTGCACCAAAATCCACAGCTTTTTTTAATTTTTCTAAATTACCTGCCGGTGCTAATAACTCTATATTTTTCATATATCAATCTCTCCTAGTCGTTACGGAAATTCCATCTCCAATAGGTAACACAGTAGTTAAAAGTTTTGGATCCTCAGTAATTAGCTTTAAAAATTCTTTCATTCTCTTTACTATAGTAATCTTTCTTCTTTTTACCAATTCCTTTGATGCAACCATACCTCTAAATAGAACATTGTCAGCTATTATTATCCCGTCCTTATTTAAAAGCTTTAAGCAAAAGGGAAGATAATGATTATAATGACCTTTACCTGCATCAATAAAAATTAAATCAAAATTTTCCTGCAGGCAGCTGAGGACTTCTAGACAGTCCCCTTCTATTATTTTTATACGATCCGTACAATTATATTTATTTATATTATTTTGAGCAATTGAAATTAAATCTTTATCCTTTTCTACAGTAATGAGCTTTTCTATACATTCATTATTAATAGCCATCATAAGGGAAGAATATCCGATAGCAGTTCCTAACTCTAAAACATTTTTGGGCTTTTTAATATTAACCATCAGATTTAAAAAATTAGCAGTTTCTTTTCTTATAATAGGTATAGAATCTTTTTTCCCAGCATCTTCTATCTCTTTTAATATTCCATTATTTTCAGGTATCATATCAATTATAAAGTTTTCCATATAATCAAAATTTATACCACTCATTTATTGCTCCTTAATATCCATTTTTCTTTCTATTTGCTTCTGATACTTTTACAGCTTGATTATGAAGTGACAAATTTTCAGAAAAAAAATGAGAATTGCTACCGTCAAACTTAGCAACAAAATATAAATACTTTGTTGTCTCAGGTTTCATGGCTGCAAGAAGAGATGCCTTACCTGGATTACCAATTGGCCCTACAGGTAAACCTGTATTTAAATAGGTATTATAGGGAGAAATTATCGCTATATCCTTGTAGCTTAGAACTAGCTTATGAACTCCTAATATATACTCCACAGTAGCACAAGATTGAAGTTTCATGCCACTTTTCAATCTATTATTAAAAACACCAGCAATTACACTTCTCTCATCTTTAACAATAGCTTCTCCTTCAACTATGGAAGCTAAAGTTACTATATTATCTATTTTATCTTGTTCAAAAATTAAATTATTATCCTTCTCTAGACCTGCAACAACCTGATCAAATCTATCTAGCATTTTTTTAATTATAACTTGTCCTGTCATCCCTTTCTTTAATTCGTAGGAATCTGGGAACATATAACCTTCTAAGGCATATTTTCTATTAGGTATAGGTTTAATTGAAGGGGGTAGGATGTACTTTTGGCAATCTTCTAAAAAAGTAGTCTTATCAAGAATACCTTTTTCTGCAAGTTTATCGGCTATTTTCTCAATAGTATATCCTTCTGGAATTGTAACTAAAATAAAATCTGTATCAACATTTCCTTTGTTTAAATCACTAATTAGCTGTTTTAAACTAATGTCTTTACTAAAAGAGTAAGTACCAGGCTTTATATTAGTATTTAAATTATTGTTTTTAATATAAAGCTTAATTACAGACATATTTCCAACTTCTCCATTACTATTTAAGTTCTTGAGTACACTATAAAGGTTATCTCCAGTTTTTACATGAACCACAATTGAACTCGTGATTTTCAAAGGATGCCTTATGATTTCACTAAAGTTTAAATAAGCAATTCCAAATAAAGAAAAAACTATAAAGAAAAAGATAAATAAACTAATAATAAATTTTTTCAAGACAATCCTACCCCTCTAAATTAAAATTACTTCCTGTTAGATTTCTTCCTTAAATTTGTATCTAAAATGCTTTTTCTCATTCTAATATTTTTAGGTGTAACTTCAACTAATTCATCTGATGATATAAACTCTAAACATTGCTCAAGAGACATTAGTCTAGGTGGAATAAGTTTTTGTGTATCATCAGAACTAGATGATCTTGTATTTGACAAATGCTTCTTTTTGCATATATTAACTTCAATATCATCTGCTCTAGAGCATTCTCCTGCTATCATTCCCTCGTAAACTGGTACACCAGCTGCAATAAATAAACCGCCTCTTTCTTGTGCATTGAAAAGACCATAAGTTATAGATTCGCCTGTTTCGAAAACTACGAGTGAACCTCTAGTTCTTCCAGGAATTTCTCCCTTATATCTATCATAGCCATCAAGCACATGATTCATAATACCATTTCCTTTGGTATCCGTCATAAATTCACTTCTAAAACCAATTAGGCCTCTAGCTGGAATCCTAAATTCTAACCTCGTATATCCATTGACAGCAGAGGTCATATTTACCATTTCACCTTTTCTAGGTCCTAGCTTTTCCATTATAACTCCTAGAAATTCCTCAGGCACATCGATAGTAAGGTATTCTATTGGCTCTAAGGTTACACCATTTTCCTCTTTAAATATTACTGTAGGCTTAGATACTTGGAATTCATAACCTTGTCTTCTCATAGTTTCAATTAATATAGATAAATGAAGTTCTCCTCTACCACTTACTTTAAAACCATCAATGGAACCGGAATCTTCAACTCTTAAGCTAACATTTGTTTCAAGTTCCTTTTGGAGTCTATCCCTTAAATGTCTTGAAGTAACAAAAATACCATCTTTACCAGCAAAAGGGGAGTCATTTACTAAAAAATTCATTGTTAAAGTAGGTTCATCAATATCAACAAAAGGAAGTGACTCTGGTGAATCAATATCTGCAACGGTTTCTCCTATATTTACATCAGGAATACCTGCAATAGCTATAATATCTCCAAGGAAAGCTTCTTCCGTCTCTTCTTTTTTTAAGCCAGTATATACATATATACTTGTCACCTTTACTTGAGACATTTGACCATCACGCCTAATTAGCATAACCTGCTGGTTCCTTTTAATGGAGCCTCTTTCAATTTTTCCAACAGCAATCTTTCCAACATATTCATTAGAATCAATTGTGGTAACTAGCATCTGAAAGGGCTTATCAACATATCCTTCTGGTGGTGCCACATGATCAATTATTGTATTAAATAAGGGAGTTAAATCATTACTTTCATCAGTAAGATCTATTTTCGCAATACCTTCTCTAGCTGAACAATAAACTATTGGAAAGTCAAGCTGGGTATCAGTTGCACCTAACTCTAAAAATAGGTCGAAAACTTCATCAATAACCTCGGAAGGCCTAGAATCAGCTCGGTCTATTTTATTTATTACGACTATAGGGTTTAGCTGCAATTCTAATGCTTTTTTTAGCACAAATTTAGTTTGTGGCATTGCACCTTCAAAGGCATCAACCACCAATAAAACACTGTCTACCATCTTTAATACTCGTTCTACTTCTCCACCAAAGTCTGCATGACCCGGTGTATCAACAATATTAATCTTTATTCCATTGTGAACAACAGAAGTATTTTTTGATAATATAGTGATTCCTCTTTCTTTTTCTAAGTCATTTGAATCCATTACTCTTTCTATTATTTTCTCATTATCTCTATAAATATGGCTTTGCTTTAATAGTGCATCCACTAAAGTTGTCTTGCCATGATCTACATGCGCAATAATTGCAATATTTCTAATATCTTCTCTTTTAAAAATTTCCATTTCTTCCTCCAACATTTGTAACATATTTAATTGTAAATATAAAAAAATAAAAGTTGGATACAAAAGGGCGTATCCAACTCATATCAATACAATTCTAATAACTAGTTTATTAAAAGTCAATAAAGTATTGTTATTTGATACCCAATGTAAGATCAACACCTATAGCATTATTTAATATTTTCATTATATCTTCCCAAATAACGCTAAACTTGGCTTCTGCATTAAGATACAGCACTAAGTCAGGATTTATTGAAACTACTGAACTGAAATTTTGCAGCTTGCCTTTAGTTTCCTCAGATAAAATACCTGTTTCAACTTGTTGAGTATATGCCTCTAATTGAAGCTTGCGTAAATCCTTCAGCATATTTTGAGCTGTGGAATTTCCTTTAATTTTATCATATGCTTTTCTAAATTGAATGATATCGGGATTATCCTCTAAGGCTCTTCCCAAATCATGAGCATTATCATAAATATTCATTTAAACCTCCGCCTCCGTAATAATAATTAATTGTTACGACTTCTAAACTATATTTCCATTATTATTGGTAAAATCATAGGTTTTCGTTTTGTCTTCTCATATAGAAAATTTCTCAAAGAATCTTTAATGTTAGTTTTTATTGATGCCCATTCTGTTATATGTTTTTCTTCACATTCCCTTAGAGTTTCTTTTACTAACATTCTTACTTGTTCCATTAAATCTTCCGATTCTTTCACATAAACAAATCCTCTTGATATAATATCAGGACCTGCGATTACATTTCCAGATTCCTTTTCTATAGTTACCACTACTGTTAGTATTCCATCTTGAGAAAGATGTTTTCTATCTCTTAATACAATATTCCCAACATCGCCTACTCCTAAACCATCAACGAAGACTTGACCAGATGTCACTGTTCCATTTTTCTTAATGGAATCTCTTGTAACCTCTATTACATCACCATTCTCGACAAGTATTATATTTTCCCTTGCCATTCCAAGTTTCACGGCTAATTCAGCATGTTGTTTTAAATGACGATATTCTCCATGAACAGGGATAAAAAACTTTGGGGCAACTAAGGTGTGCATAAGCTTAAGTTCTTCCTGACAAGCATGACCAGAAACATGAACATCGGCTAACACATCATAAATTACATTTGCACCCTTTTTAAACAGTTGATTTATAACGTTAGAAATCAACTTTTCATTACCAGGTATAGGTGATGCAGAAATAATAATAAGATCTCCATCTACAATATTAACTTTCTTATGTTCAGAAGATGCCATTCTTGTAAGTGCAGACATTGGCTCACCTTGGCTACCAGTAGTAACAATAACAATCTTATCATTTGGGAATCTGTTTATTGAATCTATAGTTATAAATACATCTTTATCAGCCTTAAGATATCCCAGTTCAGTAGCAACTGCACAAATATTTTCCATACTCCGCCCAGATACAGCCACTTTTCTTCCATACTTTTGAGCTACTGTAACAATTTGTTGAATTCTATGAATATTAGAAGCAAAAGTAGCAACTATAATTCTACCCTTAGCACTACCAAAAAACTTTTCAAAAGTTTCCCCAACAACGCTTTCAGACATAGTATATCCTGGTCTCTCAACATTTGTACTATCAGCAAGCATTGCTAGTACACCCTTTTTACCTAATTCTGCAAACCTTCCTAAATCAGGCAAATTGCCATCGATTGGAGTATAATCAATTTTAAAGTCTCCAGTATGTAAAATTACTCCTAAAGGTGTGTGTACAGCTATTGAAACTGAATCTGCAATACTATGACTTACTCTTATAAACTCCACAGACATAAAATCCAATTTGACAATATCTCTAGGTTTTACAATTCTTAATTCAACCGTTCCTAGTAAGCCATGCTCTTTAAGCTTACTAGCTACTATACCTAAAGTAAGGTTAGTTCCATATACAGGAACATTCACTTGCTTCAGCACATAAGGCAATGCCCCTATATGGTCTTCATGTCCATGTGTTAAAAAAATTCCCTTTATTCTTTCAATATTTTTCACTAGATAAGTTACATCTGGTATAACTAAATCTATGCCTAGCATCTCTTCATCAGGGAACTTTAAACCACAGTCAATCACTATTATTTCTTCTTTATACTCGAAAGCAGTAATATTTTTCCCGATTTCGTTTATGCCACCTAAGGGAATTATTCTTATTTTATCCCTTTCTTTCCGCATACTTTCCCTCCTTTGATTTTGAATATGCGCTCTACTATAAGGCTGGTCCAAACTAGACTAACCTTACATTTAAAGTTTATTATATGTTATTTTTTTTCTTACATTCACTACAAATACCATAAAACTTTACGCTGTGATTTCTAATTTGAAAATTATATTTAGTTTGTACATCGTGTTCTAATATTTCTAACAAATCACCCTCAACTTCTGTAACCTTTCCACAATTAGTACATATCAGGTGATGATGTTGATGATATTCATCCTCGTGGACTAATTCATATCTATTACATCCATCGTTTAAATCTAATTTGCATACAACCCCTATGTCTTCTAGAAGCTGAACAGTCCTATAGACTGTAGCTAAGCCTATCTCAGGGCAATCTTGCTTAACAAGATCATAAACCTCCTCAGTTGTTAAGTGGCTTCCTTCATTTCTTATAATAATATCAACTACAGCTCTTCTTTGAGGAGTAAGTTTATAGCCCTTATTTTTAAGATTATCCTTTAGTTTTTGAATTTCTTGTGCTGTAAGCTTAGACATTATTACTAAAACCCCACTTTGCAAATATAGTACAGAATGTTCTAATTGTAATATAGAATGATAAAATTGTCAATTTATAAAATTTGCTTTCAACCAACTTGTACTGTTTACAAGCCACTGCCCTTTAGGGTAGTTGGTAGTTGACAATGAAATATATAAGAATTAATTTAGTAAATCTAAAGTAGATACGGCTTCAAAAGCTTCAGATACTATAGCTAGCTCTTCATCATCTTCAACAACAGCCAGCACATCTTCACCTTTTTCGTCCTTGTCTATTCTTAGCGCTATGGCTTCTTCGTCTTCTTCTACTGCATCCGATGGTATGACAATTAGATATTCCTTGTCTTTAATATCAATCTTTGTAATAATGTCAAAGCTTACTTCTTCTCCATTTTCATCATAAAGTAAAATAGATTCCATCTCATCCATAATTATTTATTTTCACTCCTTACCTAATAATTTATAAATTATTTTTATTTTTTAAACTGTTCAAATAACCCTCTAAAATATAACAAGCTGCAATCTTATCTACTAAACTTTTTCTTTTTGTCCTTGATAAGTTTCCCTCTAGCATAATTCTATTAGCTGAAATAGTAGTCATCCTTTCATCTTGAAACATAATTTTAATATTAAGGTAGGCTTCTAATTCTTTGCAAAATTGAATTACCTTTTCACTTTGAGGTCCTAAAGAATTGTTCATATTTTTGGGTAACCCAGCTACAATATCTGTTACCTCTTTTTCTTCATAAATCTTTTTAATTTCATCAAAATCTTTTGCCACAGAAGTTCTTCTTATAGTAGTCAGTCCCTGAGCCGTATACCCTAAAGGATCACTGACAGCTATACCAATAGTTTTATCCCCTATGTCTAGTCCTAGTACTCTCATTATTTTCTCCTTTTAAGATAGAAAATATAATTAATAATATAGCTTTCTACTTTATTTTATTCTAAAAATAAAAATGCCCATAGGGCATTAATTTATTTAATATCAAGATAAACTTTTAATACCTCTTCTAGAATCTCATTTCTTTCCAGCTTACCAACCATGGCTCTTGCTCCATTGAAATTTGTAATATAGGAAGGATCCCCTGAAATAAGATATCCAACCATTTGGTTTACAGGATTATAACCTTTAGTCATCAAAGAAGTATATACCTCACCTAATATTTCCTTTGTAAGTTCCTTCTTATTTTTTGAAAAATCAAATTGCATAGTATTATCATTGTTACTCACTTTTTAAACACCTCACTTTATCAGTAAAGTAGCTAGCCTCTATATTATACCCTAATTATAACTTAAAATATAATTAAGTTATAATTAATTATAAAACAGTTTATGCAAAAAGTACACTAACTAACTATACTTTTAATTATATTTTCAACTTTTTCAAAAGCCTCAGCAAGCATTTCTGGGTTTTTCCCACCAGCTTGTGCCATATCCGCTCTTCCCCCACCATTTCCACCGGTTATGATGGCAGCCTCTTTAACTAATTTCCCACAATTTACACCCTTTGTAACCACTTGCTTAGAAGCCATTGCAACAAAGTTAACCTTGCCAGAAGATGTGGTTGCCAGCATTACAATACCTTCTCCTATTTTATCCTTCAACTTTTCTGCTGTATTTCTTAATGCATCTACATCCATTTGTGGCAATGTAGCTAAAATATATTTTAAACCATTTACTTCTTTTAGACTCTTTAAAGCTTCCATATTAAAATCTTCTAATAGTTTTTCCTTAAACTCCCCAATTTCTTTATCCTTTTCTTTTAACTCTTTTAGCAGGGCTTCCAGTTTATGTGGTATATCTTTTTCTGAACATTTAAGGATACTCTCCATATGCTTTAAATCCATGTCTTTACTATTAAAATGATTAATGCTATTAAAGCCTGTTATTGCTTCTATTCTTCTTATCCCTGCAGCAATACCTGTCTCGGATATAATCTTAAAAAGTCCTATCTCTCCAGTATTTCTAACATGGGTTCCACCGCATAGTTCCTTACTAAAGCCTTCCACCGATACAACTCTAACTTCATCTTTATATTTTTCATCAAAGAGAGCTGTGGCTCCCGATTCTTTAGCTTCTTCAAGAGACATAATATGAGTTATTACAGCTTGTGCCTTCATAATATTTTCATTAACTAGCTCTTCAACCTTCTTTAGCTGCTCAGAATTAATTGGTTCAAAATGAGTAAAGTCAAATCTTAACCTATCCTCATCTACTAAAGAACCGGATTGGTGAACGTGAAGACCAACAATATCCCTAAGAGCAGACTGCAATAAATGGGTTGCAGTATGATTTTTACATATATTACTTCTTCTTTTAATATCAACGCTTAAAGTCACCTCATCCTCGATACTGGTTTGTCCTTGTAATATTTTTACGAAATGAAGAATCTTTCCGGAAATATTTTTTCTACATGCAAAAACCTCAGCTTTAAAATGATCATTAAAAATAAAGCCTATATCTCCTACTTGCCCTCCCATCTCAGCATAAAAAGGTGAACTTTCTGTGATAAGTATACCTTCTTCCTTTTCTTTAATTAAAGAAGCAAATTCTTCATCTCTAATTAAATATAGTATTTTAGCTTTTTCTTCTAAGGTATCATAGCCATCAAACTTAACATTACTGTCAGCAGGTATTTTATCAGTTATACTACTATCAATTCCCATATAATTGGTTACATTTCTAGCAGCTCTAGCCCTTTCTCTTTGCTGTTTCATTTCATAGTCAAAAGCCTCCTTGTCAAAGCTGAAACCTTTTTCTTCAAGTATCTCGTTTGTGAGTTCGGAAGGGAATCCATAGGTGTCATATAATTTAAAAACCTTATCTCCACTGAGTACGGAGTTCTTATCGCTTAGCTCACCTAAATACACCTTTAAGATTTCTATTCCAGAATCTATGGTCTCGCTGAAACGTTCCTCTTCTAGCTTAATAATTTTTTTAATTAAATCCTTTTTATCTAAAAGCTCATTATAAGCTAAAGAAGAATTATCTATAACTACATCGCAAATCTTATATAAAAAGCAAGAATCTGTTCCAAGTAATCTACTATGTCTGGCTGCTCTTCTTAATAGTCGTCTTAGTACATAGCCTCTTCCCTCATTTGAAGGCATTACTCCATCGCTAATCATAAAGGTAACACTTCTTATATGATCTGTGATAATTCTAAGTGATATGTCCTTTTCCTTATCTTTTCCATATTGAACCTTTGTTAGACTAACAACTTTGTCTAATATACTTTTTATAGTATCAACCTCAAATATATTATCTTTACCCTGCATAATTGTAGCCATACGTTCAAGACCCATACCTGTATCAATGTTAGGATTTGCTAGTTTATTATAATTCCCATCCTCTTCTTTATTAAATTGGGTAAAAACCAAATTCCAGAACTCGACTACTCTATCTTCTTCTCCTGCTTTAAGAAAATCTTCAGTACTAGTAATAGCACCTTCTCCTCTATCATAATGTATTTCAGAGCAAGGACCACATGGACCAGTACCATGCTCCCAAAAATTCTCTTCTTTTCCTAATCTGAAAATCCTACTTGGGTCAATATCTGTTGATTTCACCCAAATATCATAGGCTTCATCATCATCAGTAAAAATGGTTACATACAATTTATTCTTATTTATCTTTAAAACTTCTGTTACAAAATCCCAAGCCCAAGGAATAATCTCTTCTTTAAAATAATCACCAAAAGAAAAGTTCCCAAGCATCTCAAAAAATGTTGCATGCCTTGAGGTTATGCCAACATTATCAATATCTCCTGTCCTAATACATTTCTGGCAGGTTGTTATCCTTTTGCTTGGCGGAATCTCTAGACCTGTAAAGTAAGCCTTAAATGGCGCCATCCCAGCATTTATTAGTAATAGACTTTTATCTTTCTGAGGAACTAATGAATAACTATCTAATCTAAGATGGCCCTTTCCTTCAAAAAACTTTAAATATGTTTCTCTTATCTCATTTAGTCCTAAATATTCCATAATATCTCCTCCAATATAATAATAAAAAAATAACTTAAGCCCCAAGGGACGAAAGTTATTTCGCGTTTCCACCCTAATTACAACAAGTGTCTCATATTGAATAAACTTAAAGATAGCTTCAATATTACCCTTAAGATGTTTATTAACATAATTATAAAAAATATTGTATACTATGTCAAATTAAAAATCAAAAAAGATAGTAATTCACATCATTATATATTATTTTAACGATTACTCCTACGGGTACAGCGATTATCATCCCTAATAGCCCTCCAGCTTCACCACCAATTATAAGAATTAAAATAACAGATAAGGGATGAAGGTTGACAGTGTCGGACGTTAACTTAGGAGATAATATGTCTCCTTCTACCTGCTGAAGTATATATAGACATATGGCCGTATATAATGCAGTGGTAGGAGATTGGGTAGCAGCAATGATGATTGCTGGAATAGCCCCGAATAGCGGACCAAAATATGGTATCAAATCAAAGGTTGCATTTATAATTGCAAGAAGGAGCGGGGATTTAACATGTAAGAAAAATAAAATCAAGAAGGTTGTTATACCCACAAAAATGCAAAGTAGTAATTGATTAACCACATACTTACTAAGTACTGTATCAAGTTCTACTAATATTTTTTTAACTAGATATCTATATCTAATAGATATAAATAAAAGGAGTCTATTTTCTATGTATTTACCATCAGATAAAAAGTAATATATTACTATTGGTGCAATTGCTAAGGATATGGCGCTTTCTGTTAAATTAATAAAAGAATCAATGAAATCACCGAATTTGTTAGCTATTATGACGTTGAGTTTTTCATAAGCTCTATCAATAAATATTGCCCCAGTTTGATTCGAGTGAAGAAATTTTAAATGTTCTGATAAAGAATTTATATAACTCTCAAAATACTTGTAGCTATTACCCATATTTTTTGACTCATTAATCAAAGTTGGGATCAAAATTGAGCATACTATGATCAAAAGTGAGGACAGAAGAATTATTACTGATGCCGCTGCAAACTTTCTCTTTAACCTTTTTTTAATCAAAAAAATATACAAGGGTTTTAATGCATACGAAATAAGGAAGGAAATAAATAAGACAAAGATTACATCCTTCAATATAGGTGATAGGAGTATAACTACTACTAAAGCAAAAAAGATTAAAATTACAAAGCCAATTTTAATTTTTCTTTTCATAAAGTCACCCCCTAAAATGGTTTGTGGAAAACAGCTTTTAAATTCATATTTGAACTACTGCTACATAATATATTTTTTTCTCCAATTAATAAATCTTTAAGTAAAATAATTTTCTTTCCATTTGTCCAATCAGCCAAAAATCCAGAGTTTATTACTATTCCTATTATCATAAAATTGTCCTTGCAAAAAATAAGGTCTTCAACTATACCTATTATATCTTTTTTCATATTTATTACATCCATTCCTTTTATAGTAGAAAATTTCATTTTAGAGATATCTTCACTATCTTCCACAAGCATGTAATCATTAAAAAAAATAATTTTTTCTGTCTTTATACTAAAATTCTTTTTAAATAAATTAGTAGACTTTATCTCAAAGCCACAGACCTTACTTTCATTAATGTCTAGGTATAAATCATTTATATATCCTAACTTTTCTCCTTGAGGTTTAAATACATCCATAAGAATAAAATCTTTTGTTTTATACACATAATCAGTCCTTAAAATTGATATATCTATTTTTACCTTAATAAAAAAAAATATAACTAAAAAGTTATATTTTTAATATATCTATTTTTATTAAGTAGGAAATAATCACATAAGCTGTAAATTTTACAGTATCTCTTTAATTATTCCACCTCCTAGAACTATATCATCCTGATAAAAAACAATTGATTGACCCTTTGTTAGGGCTCTAACCTTTTCATTAAAAGTAACTATAGCACAATTATCCTCTAATGGCTCAATTGTGGCAGCTTTTAATGGGGCTGAATATCTTATTTTTGCTTGCACATTTATTTTCTCATCAAGCTTGCTAAAGGCGATAAAGTTTAATTCATCAACTATAAGTTTATTTTTAAAGACTTCTTCTTCATCACCGAGTAGGATCTCATTTTTCTGAGAGTCTATATTTACAACAAATCTAGGCTTACCAAGACTTATACCTAATCCTTTTCTCTGTCCTATTGTATAATAAACTATACCTTTATGTTCACCTAAAACCTTTCCGTCCTTATCCTTAAATAGTCCTGTAGTTACATCCTTTGGATAAAATCTTTTTATATAACCACCATGATCATTATCAGGAATGAAGCAAATCTCTTCACTATCCTTCTTATTATGAACCTGAAGGCCAACTTCCTTGGCGATTTCTCTTATCTGTGGTTTTGTATAATCACCGCAAGGAAATAAAGTATGTTCTAGTTGATATTGACTTAAATTATATAGGGCATAGGATTGGTCCTTATTTAAATCAATTGCCCTTTTAAGTATAAATCGATTATCTATCTTCTCTATTCTGCAATAATGCCCTGTGGCCACATAATCAAAGCCCATAGCCGCTACCTTGTTTAAAAGAGAATCAAACTTTATATACTTATTGCAAGCTATACAAGGGTTAGGTGTATTACCTTTTAAATAATCCGAAGTAAAATAATCTATTACTTTTTCCTTAAATTCATCTTTAAAATTAAAAACATAAAAGGGAATATCCAGTTTATATGCAACCCTTCTTGCATCCTCTACAGACGAAATCGAGCAACATCCACCTTCTCTTTCTTCATAATAGTCATCTTCAGGCCAGACCTGCATTGTTATCCCTGTAACGTCATAGCCCTTTTTCTTAAGTAAATATGCAGCTACAGCACTATCTACACCACCGCTCATACCTATAGCTACCTTCTTCTTCATAACTGCACATCCTTATTATTATTTCCCATGTACCTGTGCATGTATATCATCATGCTCAGTATAAGCTTTTGCTTCTAAACCAACGGACACTCTATAATTGTTTATAGCCTTATGAATAGCTTCCTCAGCTAGTACAGAGCAATGCATTTTTATAGGTGGAAGTCCATCTAAGGCTTCTGCTACTGCAACATTCGTAAGAGTCCAAGCCTCATCAACAGTTTTGCCTTTAATTAGCTCTGTTGCCATACTTGAGGAGGCAATAGCTGAGCCACAACCGAAGGTTTTAAATTTAGCGTCTTTTATGATATTGTCCTCAACTTTAAGATATATTTTCATTATGTCTCCGCATTGTGCATTACCCACTTCACCTATACCATTAGCGTCAACAATTTCTCCTACATTTCTTGGATTCATAAAATGATCCATTACTTTTTCACTATACATTATTATTATCCCCTTTCTTTAAGAATTCGTCCCAAAGTGGTGACATTTCTCTAAGTCTTGTAACAATTTTAGGAACAGTATTTAACACATGCTCTATATCCTCTTTAATAGTTCCATCTCCAAGAGAAAGCCTTAAGGAGCCATGAGCTATTTCTGCGGGAAGGCCAATTGCCAGTAGAACATGAGATGGATCTAAAGAACCAGATGTACATGCACTTCCGCTTGAGGCACAAATACCTGCTTGATCAAGTAAGAGTAAAACTGACTCCCCTTCTATAAATCTAAAACAAATATTAACATTTCCAGGTAATCTATTGTCTCTAGGACCATTCAATCTGGAATATGGTATCTTTAATAGATTTTCAATTAATTCATCTCGGAAATCAGTAAGCCGTTTACTATGCTCTACTAAATTTTCAGTGGCTAATTCAATTGCTTTTCCAAGACCAACGATACCAGCTACATTTTCTGTTCCTGCTCTTTTATTTCTTTCCTGTCCTCCACCGTGAATAAGATTTTCGATTTTAATTCCTTTTCTTATATATAAAACACCTACACCCTTTGGCCCATAAATTTTATGAGCAGCTAAAGAAAGTAAGTCTATGTTCATTTCCTTTACATCTATTGGTATATTCCCAACAGCCTGAACAGCATCTGTATGGAATAATATTTTCTTCCTTTTGCAAAGTGCTCCAATTTCTTTTATTGGTTCAATAGTACCAATTTCATTGTTTGCAAATATAATCGATACTAAAATAGTCTTATCTGTTATGGCATTTTCTAGGTCTACTAAGCTAACTAAACCATACTCATCTACAGGTAAATAGGTTATCTCAAAGCCATTTTTGCTCAAAAACTCGCAGGTATGAAGTACTGCATGATGTTCAATTGCGGAGGTAATTATATGATTACCCTTATTTTTATTTGCAAAAGCAATTCCCTTAATAGCCCAGTTATCGGCTTCAGAGCCACCTCCAGTAAAGAATATTTCATTTGCACTTGCATTTAATGCTTTAGAAACTTTATCTCTAGCTAAATCTATAGCTTTTTTAGTATCTCTTGATATTGCATAAATAGAGGAGGGATTACCATAAAATTCTGTAAAATAGGGAAGCATTTCCTCTACAACTTCCTTTTTAGTATAAGTAGTTGCAGCATAGTCCATATAAACTGTTCTATTACTCATTGTTTTTCACTCCTTCAAGCTTTTTTTTGCACATTTTATCATAATCGTCAACCATATCCTTTAATGTTATATTGTCCATTACATTATCTATACTATCTTTGATTTTACCCCATAATAATCTAGTGGAACAGCAATCAATATTGTTGCAATTATTATTATCTAAACATTCAGAAACCTCAATTGGGCCTTCTAAAACTTCCATAATATCTATAATTTTTATTTCCGCTGGTGGCTTACTTAAAGAATAGCCGCCTTGAGCTCCTCTTATGCTTTTTATTAAATTAGCTTTTCGGAGTGGCGAAAATAATTGTTCAAGATAATAGTCAGAAATATTTTGGCGTTCTGAAATACATTTTATAGAAATGGAAGGTTCACCGTAATGTATGGCCAAATCTACCATTGCTTTAACACCGTATCGCCCTTTTGTAGATAACTTCATGGAAACACCCCCTTAAATATTAATACTGCAGATTAATGTTGAGTGATTTACTATGCTTTAATAATAACAAATCCGACCATTCTTGTCAACTATTATTTTAGCATTTTAGTTATAAATAATAGACCCCCTTTATGTAAAGGAGGTCATAGAATTCCTTAAATTAACACTAACAAAAAGAGCTACAATAGCTTATGAAATATGTGGTTGTTGCTAATATTGTGAATTATAGTTTGAATTTATTTAGTTTTTCCGTTAATTGAATAGCTGAACCAGTCAAATTTTGAGCTGTACTAGCTACTGAATTAGAAGAGTTTTTCATTTCTTCTGTTGATGCAGCTATTTCTTCAGCTGAAGCTGAATTTTCTTCGGCTACAGCACTAGTACTTTCTATCTTCAATATTACTGGAACCATATCCTTGTTCAACTTATTAATTCCTACTGAAACTTTTTGTATGTCAGGTAATATGGTTTCGACCGAAGCTACTATAGCTTTAAATGAGTTAAGGGCTGTATTTATGGTTGTTACTTCATTACTTAACTCATTACTAACATTACCAGTGACTTTTACTAAATTAGATGTCTCGGCTGACACATTGCTCAATAAACCACTTATAGTATCTGAAGAGTTTTTACTCTGTTCTGCTAACTTTCTTATTTCATCTGCTACAACAGAAAATCCTCTTCCTGCCTCTCCAGCCCTAGCTGCTTCGATTGCAGCATTAAGTGCAAGTAAATTTGTTTGTTCTGAGATACTGTTTATTAAGCCTGTTATATCATTAGCTTGATTAATACTTCCCTCAAGTTGCTTTATTTTTTCTATTACTCCATCAAAAGACTTACTAATATTATTTAAGGCTGCAATAAGTCCTTGTAGTTGGCCATTACTTGTACTCGCCAAACTACCAATACCGCCTGCTGTAATATTTACATCACCGGTTATTGTTACAAAGGTTTCTAAGTCATCGTCAAATTCCTTCATAGCTTTGTATACAGACATTAATTCACTTGCCTGCGCCGTGGAACCAGTAGCTACATCATGTATGGCACCTGCCACTTCTAATGAGGAGGCAGACATTTCCTCTGAGAGAGCAGATAAGGTTGAGGATTCTTCCCCAACAGTGCTCGCCACTGTTGTTATATTTTTTAACAAACCTGATAAAGAATTTTGCATAGTATCTAGTTGTTTATTCATATTACCGAATTCTGTATTTGAAGATGTGTCAATTGGATAAGTAAAATCTCCTGATGCTATTACTTTTATGGTAGTTATCATCTCTTTTAATAATAACCTTAATTCCCTAACAAATATTGATGAAATAGCTAATAACAACAAGGCTGCTAAAACAACAACTATTATGAATGCAGCAGTGGAGCGCTGAAAAACGCTGTTATATATTTCTCGCTCTGTAGCTATCTGCGATTTTTCATATGTTATTAAACTATTAATCCCCGTAGTTATTGGTGCACCTACAGTTGCAATCTCCTTAGCCTGATCAGAAGAAATAACTAATCCTTCCTTTCTTTTAGCTTCAATGTCCTTATAGATACTCATATAATCTGTGTACTCAGTATTCATTTTCTGAACAGATGCTAATTCTTTACTATCTAAATTAGAAGATTTTATTTTTGTGAAAATCGCTTTAATCTTAGCATCCGCTGTATTGACATCGTTTACTTGCGCATCAGTATAAGTCCTGTCTATAACTTTTGTTACATAATTCCGAAGTTCATTATAAGTACCTCCCAGATCACCATAGTTTTCTATTATTACAACACTGTCAGTACTTAAGCTAGTATAATAATTATTAAGTTTGGAAGAAGATGTAAAACTAATAATTCCTACAACTGCAAGTGCCATAAAAGATACTAGTATTAATGCTAAAGTTCCATGAATTAACTTTACCTTTTTTCTTATTTTCATTTGCTACTTCTCCTTTGTATTTAAGTTTGTAACAGTCGTATAAAATATACATTTAAAATTACTACTCATTCATTGATATTTTAGCATAATTTTGTTTTAGAAGATACTATAATATGTCGAAAATATGAGAAATATAATGAATCTAGGGGATAGATTCATAGAGGATAGATTCATAGAGGATAGAAATAATGCAAATTATAGATTTCTCTATCAATACTGCTCTATTTTATATAACTCATATTCCAGCAAAAGAAAGTAATGCTCCCATGATTGACGTCTATCATGGGAGCATTCTTTTCTTTTATTTTTCAGCTATTTCTTTAATTTTCTCTAAGAGTTCTCCAATTGAGTTTTCTGCACCTAAGCGAGCTTGTTCATCTGGATGGCCTGTTTGTGTCCATGTTAAATTTGTTTTCTTATAATCAATACTTACTAAATTATATGTTATCTGAGAATAGTTTTCAGGTTTATTTTCAAGTCCAGAAAAGTTAGACCAAAAGCTATAGCTAAGTAATTTATATAAAACATTCTCAAGAATTACACCCATATCTCTATATTCTTTTCCTTGATATTCACCTTGAAATATTATTTCACTTCCAACTTTCCAGTTAGTAATAGTTTCAGTCCCATGAAGATATTCTTGGATGAATTTAGGGTTTGTCAATACATCCCAGACTTTTGAAGATACTTTATTTATTCCAATGGATTTAGACGCTATTAGGTCTTTTCTCAATTTTATTCCTCCTACATTTCAAATATACCATTAATAAATTTATTGCAATTTATTGTTTAGTATACCATGTTCATAACTTTTATCAAAATATAAGTTATTTTCATTATCTCCATATAAAGTTATGAATATACTTTATCAAGATTCCGCTTCAAAAGTTTTAAATATTAGGATATAGTCGTATAATGAATTAGTAAATCTTTTTTAGGGAGTGTTATAACATGGGTGACTTATCATATAAAAAAGAAAATAGTGCCTTGATAATTATTGATATGCAAAATGCATTTATAAACCTAGAAGGATCCTTATCGAAAATGGGTCTTGATACATCAAGAACATCAAACGCTATCGAACCAATTAAACGTTTAAAAAAAGAATTTAAAGCGAAAATGCTACCAGTTATTTATCTGCAGCACACTCATCGTAAAGATGGGTCAGATGCTGGCCTAATTGCGAAAGTATTTCCACCAATAATGGATTTAGGGCATTGTATTGATGGTACTTGGGATGGTGAGATTATTAATGAATTAAAACCAGAAGCAAATGATTATATTGTGAAAAAACATCGGTTTAGTGGATTTTATAATACACAACTTGAAGATGTGTTACGCGGTTTAGGTATTAAGAGACTTGTTGTTACAGGAATTGCAACAAATGTATGCGTTGAATCAACAATTAGAGATGCCTTTTACCGTGATTATAACGTATTTGTTCCAAGAGAAGCTACTGCTTCCTATACAGCAGAAGAAGAGCAAGGAGCCTTTGGAAACTTTCAGTTTGCATTTGCACGGGTTGTAGCTGTAGAAGATATCTTAGATGAATTAAAAAAAGAGAGTTAAGCAGATTAAAGATGATTCCTCGTAATGTACGGGAGTCATCTTTTTTAAACTCCATTGGTATCGATAATTATTTCAGTCCATAAAATTAATATTGGTCAAAAATATAACTCAAAATAGTTCATCAAGTAAAATATAATAATTCATTTTTTTCATAATTCGGTTTTATGTTCAAATACTCAAAAAATAGATTTGTATAGTCCTTACTTTGAACATTATATTCTAATGAACGGACACATATAGAAATGCCCTGCCATTTGTCAGCTATTCCTGCCCTTCCTAAATCAATAAACCCTGATACATTCTTTAGGTGATTTAAATATTGTGCTATCTTCCCAGTCTTTTATATCTACTTCATTATTTTCATTTCTTTCTTTTGCAATATCTAATTTACCTTTAAGGTACAGTCGAATGGACAATCTGAAATATCTACAACTTGTAAGATCTTGATTCCCGCTGCTAAAAGCCTAACTAAATTATCAGGATCCTTTATATATTGTTCTGAACAGGCCATATTACCAATCATCTTTGACAATCTCTTCTTGTGATTCAGAGAAATGTGGGGCATACCCCACTATAAGAAGTTTATGAAATCAACATAGGTTGGTGGTAAAAGTATAGATACCTTTTCCCATTCTTATCAAATATCAGATTTACCAAACGATCTGGTGTTGCCACAATTATAATAGATTTAACATCGAACTCTACATTTAGTAAAGAAAGCTAATTTTATTATATCAATCATATTTGTTAACCTCATAAATATATGTTTTCTATGCAATAATATCCTCAATTATATTCTGTACACTATCTACAATATATGTTGCTCTTGCATTTTTCAATTCTTCATGAGAGCCATATCCATAAGTAACACCTATTGAATCTATGTTATTCTCATGGACTCTCATAATATCATGCTTCCTATCTCCTATCATTACCACCTCGTTAAAATTACCAATATTGTATTTATCTATAATATACTTAATTATTTCTCCTTTTTTGATTCTTGTTCCATCTAAATTGCTACCAATAATACAATCAAAGTATCTATCTAAATTAAAGTGCTTTAGTATGTGTTCTGCGAAATCCGTTGGTTTGGAGGTAGCTACAATTAATCTTAATCCTGATTTCTTTAAGCTAATTAACAGATGTTCCATGTGCTCATATACTTTATTTCCAAACATTCCTTTTGTTTTAAAATATTCTCTATAATATTCTATTGCTTGTGATGCCTGCTTTTCATTAAAATTATAATATTCTATAAAGGAGTCTTTTAAGGGTGGCCCTATAAACTTTTCAAGTAAATATAAATCTTCAATTAAAATACATGACTATCAAGTTAGTTCAGTAAAGGTCTAGTTTTCTTCTTATTTCCAATTTTTGGTTTGCGTATGATTAGGTCCTTATATATTATAGTATTGGCTTCAGTGCAAGCCAGTAGAAGTCTATCAAACAGTTCAGCTTCA
>DATCIH010000023.1:0-20540 GCA_036507955.1 Clostridiaceae bacterium
GTGTATTTTTGTTTGTTAAGCGATTCAATTATAGCATGAAATTAAGGGGGTCATTGTTTTTTGCATCTAAAAAGCTCTGTAACCCTTGATATATAAGGAATAAATCAAAAAAGGAGTGTAAAAAATTTTACACTACCTAAAAAAAAAAGGAGATTTACTTTATGAAAAAGCAAATAGCACTGGTTTTGGCTTTACTAATGACTTGTGGCGTAGTATCAAGTTGTAGTTCTAACTCAAAAGCAAACACTTCGAAAAAGAATACCGCTTTGGAAACAGTAAAATATGTTGTACCCGGTGACACACCAACAGATCTTGCAGCTGTAACAAAATTAATTAATGATAAAATGGCAGCTGACGGCGTTCACGTAGCAGTTCAGTTTCAGTATTATCCATGGGACTCATTCGATCAAAAACTCAATCTTATGCTATCTACTGGCGAAGAGTTTGATCTGTTTCAGATTATGAACGACCGTACATCATTATCTAACTATGCGTCTCGTGGCGCCCTATCTGATATCACTTCAGATATTAGCCAATATGGTAGCAACATCAAAGCAATAAACCCTAATATTATGATGAAATCTGGTCAAGTAGGCGGTAAACAGTATGCAATACCGGCAGATTGGTTTGAATCATCAATTACTTCACAGACTTTCATAAGAACAGATATCTTACACAAATATGGCATTACAGACCTTCCAACTAATTTTCAGCAGTTGACTGACGACTATGTAACAGTAATGAAAAAATGGACTGGCCCACAAAAACCATACTATCCTATATTAGGTCAATCTGCATTTAGTTTTAGCATTAATGAGAAAACATATAGCGAATGGCCTTTTACAGTAATTGACAAAATGTTCATGGTTACTCAAGACGGAACAATTTCCGATTACTTTGAGTCTAACGCATTTAAGCAAGACTGTGCAAATGCACGCCTATGGTATAAGGATGGGATTATCAGTTCAGATGCCATAACAGTAACGAATGATCAACTAACAAACCAACTTAACTCTGGTGACTGGTTAACTGGTGGTGGAGGTAATAATATTGCTACTATGCTAAAAAACTATCCAGATCTTAAAACAACTGATTTTGCATATGTTGACTTTGCATCAGATAAGCCAAACGTGCGACCATATGGCACACGTAATATGAATGCCGTTCCAGCAGCTAGCAAACATCCAGATGCAGCTGTTAAGATGGTTAACTGGGTTTATGCTAACCAAGCTAATTACGATTTATTTATGTATGGCAGAAAAGGTGTAGACTATACTCCGTCTATTGATTCTACTGGAAGACAGGTAAGAACATCGATTATTGATCCAGCTAAAAAAACACCACTATATTCATTTCAAGATTGGATGATGGGTAATATGAAATTTGAACGACCTGAAATAGGTGTACCGGACACATACAATAAGGAAATATATAATTTTGATAAAACAGCTGTAAACAGCCCAGTAGCAGAGTTTACATTTGATGCAACACCAGTTCAAACTAAATATACAGATGTTCAAACTACTTTAACTGCGGTTATTCCACAGATGGCTACTGGTTCTGTAGATTATGCTACCGCTTACCCAGCAGCGCTTAAAAAACTTAAAGCAGCTGGTATTGATGACGTTATTAATGAGTACAAAGCTCAATATGAAAAAAGTAAAGGTAAATAACGATTTTCGTATTTTTACTAAATAAATATTGAAAGGGCGATTTCATGAAAAATACATTTCCAGATTGGGCTATTGGACCATTCGAAAAGTATGAAAATAATCCTGTACTTGGAATTGAAAATGAAGGCTTTGATCCTTGAGCAGCTTACAATCCTTGTGTAACTGTTAAAGAGGGAAAATTTTATATGTTTTATAGAGCTGAGACAAGAGATGAAAGCGACACACCATATTTGGGTACCTCTAGAATTGGGTTAGCTATTAGTGATGATGGCTACCATTTTAAAAAGACTTCAAAACAACCAATTATCGACGCTGATAATGAATGGGAAACACCTGGCGGCTGTGAAGATCCATGCATAGTAAAAGTTAAAGGAGTATATCATTTAGTATACACCGCTTATGCACCTGGCAAAACAGACACTACCATTTGCCATGCTGTTTCAACTGACTTGCTTAATTGGACTAAAGAAGGACCATTGCTTGATAATTTTGGCCACCAACATAAAAACAGTAAATCTTCTGCTATCGTGACCAATCCTCAAGGTGATGCAGTTAAGGTTAATGGAAAATATGTTATGTATTTTAACGGTGGAATGGCTACCTCTTCGGATTTTGAGCATTGGGAAACTTTTGATGTCGATGCAAGCGCTTATACTTCATCAAATGCTCATGAAGTGTGTGTAGCAGTTACTGGGTGTTTTTGCCTATCCCCCCGAAAAGGTATATTAGTATATTGGTGGTAAGTATTTATGCCCAATGGAAATATATAAATGATGTTACATAGACATATTATTTATTAGTATTAAGTAACATTAATTTAAACAATTTCATACAAAACCCTGAGAGCTATTGATAAATAAAGAACTTGAATGTTACTTATTGAAATTGTGTAATATTCAGAATCAAAAAATAGCTTAAAATAAACGCATTACCTTATATATTGCAAAAAATTAAAATTGAATTTCAGTATAGGACACAGTTTTTGAGATTGCCTCAGTCTATTATACCTTTTCAGGGGGTAAGGCAAAAACACCCATCTTCTGAGCTTAAATGTCCACTACCTATAAATGGAGCTTTAGGAGATTTCCTATACTTATTTACCCATCCCTGCATTGTGGTGGGCTTAGTTCCTAAATCAGCAGCCACTTTTGAAACTGGCTCTCCTGATTTTTCTAATCTCTTTACTGCTTCCATTTTAAATTCTGTACTATAGCTTTTATTCATCTAAAACCATCCACCCTTCATATTTAGTATAGCACGAGTTCCTCGTGTCTATCAAAGGGGGTATGGGTCACTCTAAATGGTTTGGTAGTGACAAATATTTTAATCGGATAGTATAATAGATATATACTAATTTAATTAGGAGATGAAACATTGAAGGCTAATGAACTTTTAGATTATAAAAACTGGGTTGTGGTTGGGGATGCACTAAACCCATCAAAATATGCTTTTAAAATATTGAATTCCTTGAAAAGAGAGGGATTTAATGTAGTGGGTGTAAATTCCTTGATTGGAAATGAAGGGGGCTATAAGAGTCTAAGTGATATACAATACAAGGTAGAAGTTCTTGATTTATGCATCAATCCATATAAAGGCATTAAAATTCTTCAGGAAGCTCATGAGTTAAAAATAGATAAAATACTCATTCAACCGGGGGCTGAAAGTCCTGAAATACTGAGCTTTTGTAAAGCAAATAGAATGCAAGCAATAGAGGGATGTGCACTATCAGGATTATTTAAGCTCTAAGGGGTGCCTTGGGGCTTTAATCATATCTAAAATTACAGATATTTCTTGAAATATTTGTTTCGGGCAATCAGTGACTAATCCTTACACTTATTATAAATGCATTACGAAAAGTAATCTTTTATGTACACAATGAATATAATGATAGCTAAGAAATATTTCTATATTAAGGAGAATTGGCCATGTTATCTAGTACTGAATTCATAAAACAATCACTAGAATTACATCTTTTTTTTGCAAGGATTATGAAGGAGCACTCATTTTTCTTAGAAGTAGGTTTTACACAAAAGGACACAAATTATATCCAGAAAGCGGACAACTTCCGAATAGAGTTTGATAGACTTTTATCAGAAGCTATATCACTTTCTAATGGTGTCGTTAGCCCCAGTGTATTGCAATCTGGCGAAGTAATAACACCTTATACATTAAAAGCTGAAAGGGCTTCAGCATACTTTACAGGAGTAAACATTTCAACTAATCTGACGGAATCAGAGTCGGGATTAATGGGCAATCCCATGATGATGGGTAATCCCATGCTTGAACAAAGAGTAGCTATGACTAATTGTAAAGCCATGGGTTTAGTTACATCTTTAGCACAATTTAAGACTATGCTATTATCAGAGGTTATATCATGTAGGATATTTACAAGTAATTACCCTTTACTTATAGATCATATTTTAAGAGAAGCAAAGTTTTATTTCCAGCTAGTTAAAAGGCTACAAAATCGTGAAGAAGTCAACCTGGAAAGAGAGGCTTATGAACAAGAAACTTTTTGGAATAGAATTATGGCTGAACACTCAAAATTTATTCGTGGACTTCTTGATCCAACTGAAAATGAGCTTATCAATGCAGCAAATAACTTTGGAAACGAGTTTGATAAGTTGACAAAAGAATCAAAAGAAGCGATGGATAAGATGATCCCAACTTCAAAAGTCACGGAGGACAGCCTTAAAGCAACCATGGAAATAAGCAAATTTAAGACACAGGCTACACAAGGCTTGGTAGAATGCAAAATTAAGTCCGTAATAATACCATTGTTAGGTGACCATACTTTGCGTGAAGCAAATCACTATTTGCGTTTATTAAAAATATTTACAAATAACGTATAGCGAATGAAATACCAAAGGGCGTGTAATTTACACACCCTTGTATGATGTCATTGAATATTAATACGACTATCACTAATATTTCAGATCTTTTTTAAAATAATTAAAGTGTTCTTAGACTGTTAAGTAACAATTTTAATTAACTATAGTATTCTCGGAATAAGAAAAGAGGTTACGTATAAGTCTTCATCTGACCTTAATGCGTGCATTGTTCCTGCTGGGACGATAAATTCTTTCCCAGTTGTTAATTCAATTTCGCTATTTTCTAATACTCCAAATCCTTGCCCTTTAATGCAATAGATTATCTCATCCTGTTTATCATGTTTATGTAGTGCTACCTTCTTACCCTCTGGTATGTGATATACGTTTATTACTATAGACTTTTTTATTTGGTCAAGATCCATGTTTATCGACTCCTTTATATAATTTTTAGTATTAAGGTACTCATTATGTTTTTTATAGCTTAAGAAATGGGCCATGCCCCGTTGCAATATATTTAACATTAATATCTTGCAATATACTTTGTAATGTTTTAAGTTCATTTTCAGAAGGTATTTGTTGAATTGATATGTTATCTATTTCAGCCTTCCAATTTGAATCAGCCATTTTTTTAAACATCTTATCTCCTTTTATAAAAAGGTCACTGCTGAAAAGTAATTGGCGATCTAGATCAATAGTTAATAATCCTTCCCATAAGTGCATCCCAGATGGGTACCCAATAAACTTTAATTTGAAATTCCTTGATTCTAACATTTCATTAGGTTTCTTAATTATAAGTTCATTTGTAAATCCAAATCCTCTCAATTGCATAGCAGTAACCTGCGAACATATGGTTTTGACGTCTGGAAAATTATTTAATAAATGACTTAACCCGCCACATTCGTCACTTTCAAAATGAGAAATAAATACATACTCTAAAGGTTTATCTCGTAATAATTCTTTTAACATAGGTACAAGTAATTTTACGTGGTCACTGTTCCCTGTGTGAAAAAGTAAATATTCCAAACTCTGATGTTTGGGCGGTAATATTTAAGGATCCTGCAAATATTCAGGTAGGTTATTTAGCCAAGGTAAACTCAGTTAGTGGTGAATTGAGTGAGCTATTCTTAGTATTTGATTATGGTAAAAATGATAAGAATTTAAATATGAATGATCCCTCCTGGAAGCAAGAAGCAGTGAAAGATGTTACAGCATTAATTCCTTCTACGGTTTCTATAAAAGATAGTAAAGTTATATCAACAAGTCCAATGTATGGTGTAGGAGTGTTATGCGAATTATCTGATGGCTCCGCCTACGTTATATTTATATATGGTGAAAACAAAGAAGCTGCTGTTTATTGTGTTTTCGCTAATGGTTATGATGGAAGTTTTGACAATACTACTACTAATACCCAATAGATTATAAATGAGAAATCATCTTATCTTCTGCAACATGCTAATAATCCTAGTATCTCTAGCACAAAGATTAAAGGCACAAGTGTAATAACTTGTGCCTTTTTTATTTGTGGATTAATTCTCCATATGCTTTCCATAATTTAATCTTATATTAGAATTCCTCTTCTCTTCTTCCGAATTCAGGAGATTCTATCCAGTTTTCCGCATTTGTAAGTAAACGACCCATTTCATCAAATAATTCATAATGCTGTTTTTCTTGTTTAATCAGATATTTACAGAGTTCCTTTTCATCAGCATCAGTTGCATCAGCTAAAAACTGTTGATATAATTCAATACTCTTTTTTTCCATATCAGCTGCAATCCTATAAAAAGCCAATTGACTTGAATCTCGTTTTTCTTGGGCATCAATATCTGGAGCACTTGTAAACATATTTTTGGCATTTGAAAGTAAATCAAGATCTATTAGTTTATAAGCCAATTTATTTTTCTTGCTTTCTAAAATTTCACCATGTATTTTCTCTTCATCTGCTAACAAATTGCACACTACCTGTAACTCGTTGTTTTTATTGATTTCCGCTTGACCCCTATAGTATTTTTCTCCGTCATGTTCCATATTAATTGCATATTGTAAAGTGTTCATAATTTATATCCTCCTATTAATTTATTTTATTTCTATGTTGAAGCTATTGTTCATATGCTAAACGGAAGTTAATAATAATCAATATCACTTGGTTCCTATTGTTACATAATACTCTTTTTTTAAGTTCAATGCAACGATTAATTGCTGCAGCAACACGCTCACAATCCAGTTGTCTGGTATCTATGGAGCGATGAGGCTTTTACTAAAGCAAAATCTGAAGATAGGCCTATTTTCTTATTTATCGGCAACAGCTGTTGCCATTGGTGTAGTATCACTAAGTTGCAGCAAGAATAATTAAAATTAAAGTAAAGTAAAAAAGGAACCTCATACTAGTCCCTGTAAAACAGTATTCATTTATACTTTTATTTTTTCGTCTTTTCTATTTGGTAACAGAAGAGTAAATAATCCTCCTATTACTATAACGGAGTAAAAGGATATAATCCTCCAAAGAAACAAAGCAGGGTATACTTCCCCTTTAAAAAACATATTGAAAAGAAGAACAAAACTAGTTTCGGCTCCTCCTATACCACCGGGTGAAGGTATCATAGAAACAATCATCATAACAAAGGTTTGAGCCGCTAACATATTCCAGAGAGATACTTCATTTAAGTTAAAACTTCTATATATACAATAGGGGATAATATAGAATACAGTTAACTGAAATGTATTTATAAAAATAACTTTGAAAAGCACCATGAAGTTTTTTGCTATCAGTTCTGCATTGTCATGAAAATCCTTTAGGATATCTTCAATTCTCACCTCAAATTTATTTACATCTTTAACTATTCGTACTTTATGTAAAAGCTTTAATATCCCAAACAAGAAAACTCTAGTAACCTTTTTATTAATAGAAAACATTAATGCAGCAAGTATTATTCCAGTATTAAACAAGAAACCCAATATGCAAATATATAGTAAGTTTGGCATCATTGAATTAAAGTATCCAAATTTCAAAACTATTATTATAAAGGAATATAAAGTTAATACGGATTGGTGAATAACAAATTTCATCATGAGTATTGAGCTAGCAGTTCCGGCGTCAATGCCTTCTCCTGTTAGCATATAAAATAATGATGGTTGAGCTCCAGTTTGATATGGAGTGAAGGAGCTAAAAAACTGTCCCACCATGGCTGCTTTAAGCGATTGTATTGGTTTTTGCTTAGGATAAAGGTATAAAGTTAAATTGTGGATAATTAATGTCTCAAATAGCCAATATAATATCATGAGAAATCCTGCAACCAATAACCACTGTACTTTTATAGTCCTTAATATAACTTGGAAAGTTACAATTCCATTTTTAGTTAAGATAAAATAAATAAGAAATACAAAAGATAATATAATAATTGTTCCATTAAAAAACTTATTTTTCATGTTTTCTCCAAACTTCATACCCCTAAAGAAAATTTAAGGAAATACAAACTAAATTATTCTATTTGTCACTTTAGGTAATGGCAAACACACCAAGTGAATACTAATTACCAACCTTGTATTCCGCATTTATTAATCACCTTATTGTTTTGGCCCTCATGCTCCATTTTATATATGAAGTTTATTACCAACGTCAATATAATAATTTGACCTATTAAAAATATAATACAATAAATTATCAATGAAACTCTCAACTTGTTTATCTCAAACAAACTGATGCAGAAACTCAGCACAAAACATACACTACCCCAAATAGCCAAAAACCGAATTTTTAATCCTTGTCCAATAAATAAACCTGCAAAATACACTTTTGAATTAGCATATATCCAATATTATACAGTACAATTGTATTTTAATCAAATTATGTTAATATATTACTGTAGATTATTTTAGTGAAGAATTTAAGAAGATTGTTCATTATTTTTTACTTTGAAATGACAACATTCCAATAGCACCTACAACTAAAGTTACGACTAACGTTGCAATAGGTACTGACATAGAACCCCAATTATTACCCGTATTATATGCTACTACGAAAAGTATGCAAAGTTCAATTATAAGCAATAAAATCCATAGTACAAATCCAAATATTTTCATGATTTCATCCCCATCCTTTCTCACTATTTATTACATCATAATCTACAGCGTCGTCCCTTAAGAATATTATGAAATAACTTCAACTTTTCTGTTATATAAACTTTTAAATAAACGATATACTCCGTATCCTAAAAGAGAACCTAATACATTTAAGATTAGGTCATCTATATCACAAGAGCCTAAATAAAATAAGAGTTGTGCTATCTCAATAAGCAGACTTGCACTAAGAGATAGTAAAAAAGTAACTATAAACCTATTACACACTTTAAATAGCAAAGGCAAGAGAAACCCAAGTGGAATAAAAGCAAATATATTTCCTAATAAATTTTCCATTGCAATGCGAGTAGATGGTTCGCCTTTCAAATATGGAATTATTGTATTTACTAAAGGAATAATATTTATTTGGGTTATTTTTCGAGAAAAAGACATTTGTTTATTAGATTCAGCTATTATAAGTGCCTTTCCATCCTTTAGGATTATTACATTTACAAGAATTAATAGGTATAGCACAAACATTACCCAAATTATAAGCCTTAAACTTTTTAACATTAGTTTTTTACTCAATATTCTCTACCCCCAATTTTTAGAACTATTGTACAATATTCTACTCTTGCGTCACAAGATAAAAAGATAGTGTCACTATGATTTATTATTGGTCTTTTCGTTTATGTAAATATCAAAGGCTTTAATTCCACTATTAGCAAGTTTTATAAATAAAAGCATACAATATATGCCTGTAAAAGCTAACGCTAAAATAATTGTTAGATAAATGAAACTTACTATACCAACCATTCCCATAAAAAATCACCTCATACTTTTTATAACTTATTTACAATTAAAATACTACAGCGACACCATTTAAGAAGAGTGTGACCTTAATATAATAATATTTAGTATAGTATAAGTATTTTCTGAACAATGTTATCTTTCATATTTACATTATCTTTCAGCCAATTTTCTGCACTTTTCCTTCAGTCGAATTGATTCATTAATATGTACCATATGGTGACGAGTTACGGGCATTAATATTATAAGTAGTATTGAGATTGAAAATCAAGAATTCTATCATGCAAACATAGTATTATCAATGCTTTATTGGATATTTTATTATTCTCTTACATGCACTATACGCCTAAATTAAAAAAAGCAGAGGTGCTGTACATCAACGAGTTCCGTTTTTAGGTGCAACACAAAAAAATTACATAACTATTAACGAAAAAATAGCATTGATTTTGACAACATTAATGCTATTTCCATTTATACTTAACATTCTCCTACTTTTCCAGTATGAAATTACTATTAATATTAGCATTACAATTTACAGGTAATACTCTTGTTTATGCTAATATACAATATCCTGCTGATTTACCATATCAACCACCAGAACAGTCAAGAGAAGAATTATATCAAGACATTTTTATATCATTACTATTGCCTTATATTCAGAAGGAAGTCGATAAATATTATTCAAAGTATCTAACGGACACCCCAATGGTTGCTCCATATACAGTATACGTATTGAGTGTTGAAAAACCTATTGGCTATCATTCATTTCTTTTTAACATAAAACTGCAAGTTGATTCTTATATAGGACCACATTTAGGTGTTGGGCTTGATTATATCACTGTTACAGTTGGCGGAGCTAGAGATGTTGAAATAAAAAAATTTGAACATATAAAAAGTTACGAATTACCACCTAATTATCAGGATATTATTAAGAAAGGATACAATAACCCAATTCCTTAAAGATTTGTTAGTATTAGTAAAGTGCGAATTAAGTTTCACACTTTACTATTTAAAATAAATTATATTCTCTAAAGTAAATAGCTTATCTGCTATTCGGAGTAACATTGCAGGGGTTACATTTTCCTTCTTGTATTTAAAGGTATCGCAGAAATTTAAATAAGTTCTTAATATTGCCAGCATGTAGTGTGCATATTTAGGATTAAAGTTTGAGTATATATAACTTTTACCACTTCATTTAGAGCTATCTCTTATCTATCCTATTATCTTTCCGACTGCTCTTAGGTAAAACAAATGTACTTACACCCGAAAGCATTTTCGTATAAAACCCTACTCAAAGGAAATACTATTTATGAAGAATTAATTCTACTTCGTTTATGATATAATAAAGGGGAGATAAAGATGACAGAAATAGATCCTAAAGTAGATTTTATATTCAAATTGATTTTTGGTAATGAAGATAACACGGATATTCTGATCAGTTTACTTAATTCAATATTAAAGCTTGAAGAAAAGAATAAACTAGATAAAATAGAGATTCTAAATCCATTTATAAGAAAAGAATTATTGGAGTAAACTCTATAGTAGTCAGTTAGCGGTTGGTCAAGAATATAAAAAGCTCAAAAAAACTATCACTATAAATATTATTAATTTCAATTACATTGAAGGTGACAATTTTCACACCATATTTCATATAAGAGAAAAAAGTTCAGGACAACTACTAAATGATAATCTTGAAATACATTTTGTGGAACTGTTAAAGGTTACTAAAGCTATACAGGAAGAAAATGATCCCTTGCAAATGGTGGGTGCAATTTTTAAAATATGAAAATAAAGAGTTATTGGAGAGATATGCTATGGCTGAGCCCGCTATAAAAAAAGCTATAAATGTTCTAGATTATTTGAATAAAGACGTTGATACCAAGGAATTATATGAGATTCGAGAAAAAGCATTAAAAGATGAGATTTCCATAATAAATGGAGCTAAGGCAGAGGGTAAGGCAGAAATGCTTATAAAACTGCTTACTAAGAAATTTACGGAATTACCTTTACATTATGACGAGAAGATAATGAAATTGCCAGAAGAAACTATTGAAGTAATTGCAACTGATATTTTTGATCTTAATGACATACGGGAAGTAGAAAAATATTTTAAATAGACAAAATACAATAAAATCTAATTATAAAAGGTATGCTTTAATTTCAAATAAGCATACCTTTTGCTGTAAAATGGTTTTTCAAAATTGATGTACTCATAGCAGTTATATTTCAATATAAACCGATATTCCAAAGTACAATCTATTCCTACTGACATTGGTTGCTAGTAAAGGAATTTAACTTTTAAGTGTTTATTTTTCATATACTTATATCTCCTAAAGTTAATATATTTCCTACTTTAAAAACTTCAATTTCTTTTTTATACACCTATTATATAAGATAAAGCTATAAAAATTGTTACAATATATTTACAATAAACAATTTGGAGTTAGATTTACTCGACTTTATTCTCGCTTTTTTCATATCAAAAGGATTTCACTTTAGGGACTTAAATCTCTTGCTCTGGGATATACTATTTAAATACAAACATAGAGGAGGTGGTCTCATGAATAATTCAACAAATATACCCAATAGATTAATCAATGAGAAATGCCCTTACCTTCTTCAACATGCCCACAACCCAGTAGATTGGTTCCCATGGAGTGACGAAGCTTTCAACAAAGCTAAATCTGAAGATAAACCAATTTTCTTATCTATCGGCTACAGTTGTTGCCATTGGTGTCACGTACGGTAAACTAAACTAATTATATTCCCCACTTTTATCAACCTTATACGCAAATGTCTTAAAATAGTAGCTTGTATATGTACAAGCTACTTTTATGGATTTTCATTAGAAATTAATAATATTCTATATAAATTATTGACACATAAATACATAAGGTATAATATGTAACTATAGTTACATAAGGTGGTGATTCAAATTAAATGGCTTACATTCACTTACAAAGTATCAAACAAACCATCAGCAAACAGAGTTTATGTATGGCGTAAGCTCAAAAAGATTGGAGCACTACCGCTTCAGGATTCTATATTTATACTTCCCTATAATTTTAAAAATCTGGAACACCTTCAGTGGCTTTCTGTAGAAATCAGAGAAATGGATGGTGAAAGCTTTACATTCGAAAGTAATTCTATTGGCATTAACAAAGACCAGGATATAATAAACAAATTTAACGAATATGTTGAATCACTTTATGAAGATGTATTTGATGAATTACAGTTAATTAAAGAAAACGCCAATGACTTAAACACAATTGAATTTATAAAGTTATATAAAGCTTTCCAAGAGATAAGAAAAAAGGATTATTTTAATTCAGATAAAGGTGTACAAATTTTTGGAACGTTCAAATTTATTGAAAAAAGAATATATGAACAAGAGGAGAATTTAGATGAAATGGATAACATGGAATAGTGTTGGGATAGATAGGATTGCTTGTGCTTGGCTTATAAAAAACTACATTGATAAAGATGCCGAGTTTTGTTTTATCCCATATGGGGAGGAAGTTAACGATAATTTAGGAATAGCTTTTGATATACCTGGTAAAAAGCTAAGTCACAGAAGGGGTAATTGTACTTTTTTAACAATAATTAAGGAATATAGTTTAATTGACCCTATACTTAACGAAATTGGTAAAATAGTAAATGGAGCAGATACTTTAAATGAAATAATTGTACCAGAAGAGTCCAGCGGAATTGAAGCTATTTGCATTGGAATTGGGCATTTAAAAGGAGATGATAAAGAAGCTTTAACTACAGGTTCAATAGTGTTTGATGCATTATATCAATATATAAAAAATGAAAAGGGGGAATTAAAATGAAGTGGGTAACAAGAGAAAAGGTTCACGTTGACAGGGTTGCATGTCCCTGGCTTATTAAAAACTTCGTAGATAAGGATGGGGAATTTGTTTTTGTTGCAAGAGATACTGACCCCACTACAATAACTGAAGGTATCATATATGACATGAAAGGTGTGGAACTTGGTCATCATGGTGAGGAGTGTTCCTTCGATGCGATTATGAAAAAATATAATTTAACTAAAGACCCTGCTCTGGTTAAAATTCAAGAAATAGTTAGACTGGCTGATACAGGAAGAGTAAATGAAAATTCTCTATCCTTTGCACTTGAGGTATTTGCTACAGGGTATGGTTTGAATGCAAAAGACGATTATGAAACCTTAGAAAGAGAGTTTCATCTTTATGATGCCTTATATTCATATTTTAAACTTACATTAAATTCATAGGAATAAATGGCTTTAGTGTCCCTGAACTTGTTTTAAAGGAGAGTTTATATGAGTAATTATGCTGTTGAGGCATTTAACATAAGTAAAAAATATAAAGGGCTTAATCTTGATAAAAAGGAAAGTGGAATTGGGCTTTGGATTAAAAATATTTCAAGGCTCACTTCTAATAAAGCAGAAGGAGTACTCGCATTAAATGATATGAATTTCAATATTCAAAAAGGTGAAATATTCGGTATTTATGGGGAAAATGGTGCTGGGAAAACAACACTAATAAAAATATTAAGTGGTTTATTATATACTGATACGGGAAGCTTATCGATAAATGATTCAACTAATATTAAAGAAATAAAAAATAGTATAAGCTATGTTTCAACAAATGGATGGATGGGCTTGGAATGGCAGTTAACAACTAAAGAAAACTTAATTATGTATGGGAATCTCTTTGGATTATCAGGAAAACAATTAGAAAATGAGTGTGATGCTGTTCTCAAATCCTTAGATATGTATTCAAATAGGGATAAATATATCTCTCAGCTTTCTGCTGGTATGAGGCAAAAATTAACTATAGCAAGAGGCATCTTAATTAACAGACCAATACTATACCTCGATGAGCCCTCTGTAAGCCTTGATATAAATTCTGCTATAAGTCTGAGAGAATATATTAAGCATTATTCTTTATCCAAATCTAAATCTATAATCATTACAAGTCATGTTCCTGACGACCTTGCTATATGTAATAGACTTATGTTTTTATTCAAAGGGCGTATGGTAGCCCTTGGAACAAAAGATGAACTTAAAATACCTTTTAATAACGATAAGGTCTTAAACATCAAGTGCTTGAGATTTGAAGAACGTCACGTAGCTATGTTAAATGGGATTTCAGGTGTTAAAAATGTATTGAATTATTCAAATGAAGATAAAAAAAATTACGAGCACATAAAAATAAGAATTGATGATGACAAGCAGTTAATCAATAAAATTGTTGATTTGTTTATTAGTAAAAATATTACAATGCTTAGTATAAAGCTCTCTGAAATTTCACTCCAAGAAATATATGAATACTACATTGGAGGTGTTGCCAATGGAAAAAATTAAAAGTGAGTGGGATTCTTTAATAATGTTTTCTAAAAGAGAGTTTATAATATGGTCATCCTATAGAATGAATGCATGGATGTGGGTATTAGATGTATTTTTTAATACAACCATATTTTTTCTGCTAAGTCTTGTAACTAAAGGTAGCACTTTAAACTTTTATCCCTATGGCAGTAACTATGTTACTTTTATTGTACTCGGGCTTTGCGTTTACTATATTTCTTTTACAAATCTTGGGGACCCCTTCGGAAGAGTTTCAAGAATTTATTGGGGTGGAACAATGGACTTGTATCTTTTAAGCCCACTCTCATATTTTACTCCTATGATGGGGGTAATGTTTCGTTCTGTTATAGATGACTATCCAAGGGTAATTCTTTCGCTTTTGTTCGGAGGAGTTTTCTTTGGTGCAACATATAATATTATGAATATTCCATTGTCTTTAATTTTGTTAGTATTAATATTAATTTCAACCTTTGGGATAGGAATGATAAGTGCAAGTTCTTTTTACCTTTTTAATTTTAAGCAGAATACTGAACCTGTAAGGTTTATATTTCAAGATGTTATTATCGCTTTGACAGCAGGGTATTACTATCCGCTTACGGTTCTTCCATATCCTCTTCAAGTTTTAGGAAGTTTCATACCACACACTTATGCTCTTGATGCTTTAAGAAGATTACTAATACCTGGTGGAGATTTATATGCGAAAGTTCTTCCCCTTCAGAAAATAATAAACATTTCTCCAATATCACTTGATATTATTGTGCTTATAGTGATGTCAGTGCTAACCCTTCCTTTAGGTTGGTGGATGTATGTTAGGGGTATTGAAAGAGCAAGAAGGGAGGGAACACTTACAAGATGGCAGTAGAAAATATTATTGAAATTAATAACATAGTTAAAAATTATAGAATTAGAAAAGGACTCTTTAAATTTGAAAATTTTAAGGCATTAGATGGTGTGAGTTTATCAATTAGACGAGGAGAAATTTTCGGTCTTCTTGGAACTAATGGGGCTGGTAAAACAACATTAATAAAAGTTATGGCAGGTCTTTTACAAGCAGATTGTGGGACAGGAACTATTCTTGGATTTGATATTTATAATGACCATAAAAAAATCAGAGCTAATGTAAGCCTTGTAGCTCCTACAGCAGACGTTGGAACAGATAATAACCTAACTGTAAGACAAAACCTTGAATTTTGGGCTGTAGTCTATAATCTACAGAAAGAAAAAAGAGAAAAAAGAATTAATGATGTCTTAAATTTTTTAGATCTTAAAGAATATGAGAATTTTTGGCCAATAAGCATTTCAGCAGGAATGAGACAAAAACTTGCTATAGCCAGGTCATTACTTGTTCAAAATCCCATTCTTTTTCTTGATGAACCTACTGTTAAATTAGATGCTAAAGGTGCGCAGTCCATTAGAGAGTTTATAAGGAAGATAAACAAAGAATTTAACACTACCATTATTCTTACTACTCATTATATATTTGAAGCTGAAGAACTCTGTGAAAGAGTTGCGATAATGGATAAAGGAAAGATAATAAGCTGTGATTTCGTTGATAACCTTAGAAATAATCTACAAAAATATGATTCATTTACAATTGAATGTGATAATCTATCTACAGAAATTATAGAGAAGATTAAATTCAATAAAAATGTATTAGAGTGTACATATGAGAATAGAGCCTTGCATATTACAACTGATAAGTTAGAGAACATCTTAAATTTCACAGTTAGCTTTTTAAGAAAAGAAAATATCGATATACATTCAATGGAAACAAATGAATACACACTTGAGGATATATTTATTAAGATTACAACGGAAGGAGAGATAAAATGAAATTTCTAAAATCTGCTTTATCCTTTACAAAGCTTGAATTTAAGGCTTTGAAATTTTATCCTTCAAGCTTCGTATTATCAGTTATTCAATCCTTCGTTAACATGGGAATTTGGCTGTTTGTTTCGCTCTTTCTAAAACAGTATGCCAAAAATGCTTTGTCTGGGTATAATGGTGATTTTGTATCATACATGGTAATCGGAGTTATATTTTTTCAAAATGCAGGAAGTATATTAACTCTTCCATTTCAGAGTCTAAGTACAGCATTTTGGGATAAAAGACTGGAAATATATAATTCATCAGGAAGTGGAATATGGGCGTTTCTTACTGGGAAATTCATATGGACATTTGTATATAATCTTATAATACAACTTGGAATATTGATTTTTGCTATCTTTGTTATAGGAATAAAAGTAAATAGTTCAATATCTATTGTTTCTGTGATAGTGTTTTATTTACTATTTATTTTGACTTGTTTTGGTATAGGATTAATTGGAGCAAGTAATTTTTTTTATTTGGAAGTTAAGCAAGGGAGAGAACCTATTACCTGGCTTATAGATGTACTTGCAAGAATATTTTCTGGAGTTTATTATCCTATAACAGTTATCCCTATTTCAATCCGATTTATCTCATATTTTATTCCACATACCTATGCTCTCCAAGGGATAAGGCTTATTATGATGAATGGATATACTTTAAGTAATCCTAATATTCTAAGGTACACATGCATTATGATGATATTTTGTGTAGTGACTGTTTTTTTAGGAATTATCCTATTAAATAGAGCATTAATTAAAGCACAAAGAGGAAATGGTGTTGGTATGGTAGTATAATAACCCATTATTTGTAAGAAATATTCTTTCTTTAATTTATGCATGAAGGGAATGGAGAAATAATAATGAATAAATCGAAATTCTACCCAGTTATGATGGCATTATTAGCGTCAACTTTATTTGGAGTAAGTGCACCTATAACAAAAATACTTTTAGGCCAAATTGAACCGATTCCTCTTGCTTCACTTTTATATCTTGGTAGTGGCTTAGGCTTGTTAATTTTTCAAATTGTTAACAGGATAATTAAAAAACAAGTGATAAATGAAGCACCTTTGAGGAAAAAAGATTTTTTATGGCTTTTAGGTGCAATTATTACAGGTGGAATTATAGCACCTATTATTTTGTTGAGTAGTCTTAAAATAACTCCTGCTTCAACTGCCTCATTATTACTAAATTTTGAAGGAGTTGCAACTACGATAATCGCAATAATATTTTTTAAGGAAAATGTTGGAAAACAAATTTTAACTGCTGTGATATTAATTACATTCGCAAGTATTATTTTATCATGGAATTTAGAAAATCAATGGGGATTTTCAATAGGTTCTTTAGGAATAATTTTAGCTTGTTTTTGTTGGGGTATGGACAATAATTTTACAAGGGTTATTTCCTCAAAAAATCCATTTTCTATTGTTGCAATCAAAGGAATCATAGCAGGTTTATTTACACTTGTTTTGTCTACAATATTGAAAACCCAAATGCCAGGATTGAAGGTTATAATAATCGCTATGATTATTGGATTTTTCTGTTATGGTTTAAGTATTGTATTATTTGTATTTGCTATGAGGGACTTGGGAAGTACAAGAACCAGTGTGTTATTTGGAACTGCCCCATTTATTGGTTCTATTTTATCTTTCATTTTATTAGGTGATATTCCGAGTCGTATGTTTTTTATATCATTACCTATTATGATTATTGGTTCAGTGCTTTTACTAAAGGAAGGACACCAGCATAAGCATCTACATGAAGTAATTGAACATGAACATAGACATAATCATAATGATGGACACCATGACCATGAACATTCTAATGAACAGATTATTACAAAGAGTTATCATTCTCACTTACATACACACAAAGCAATAGAACATACCCACCCACATTCACCTGATATTACCCATAGACATATACATTAATTTATCAATCACAATATTTCTAAGCATCGGCTACAGTTGCTGTCATTGATGGCATGTCCATAAAATAAACCAACCTCAAACGTAGTATTATCAATGCTTTATTGGATATTTTATTATTCTCTTACATACACTATGCGCCTAAAATAAAACAACAAGCAGAGATGAATATATACTCACCTCTGCTTGTTGTTTTATTTATTCATTAATTAAATTTTAAGTCATTTAATAGTAAAGCTTGCCTTACTGTAACTCATAATATAAGAATAATGTTAAGTAAATCGATTTGTTTTATAATGCTCCCAAATTAGCAGTTATCATTTTTTTCAAACTAATTATTGTTGTAATCATTACTAATAGGAAAGAAATCGCGATTACAAGGCAAGATGATATTATACAAAAATTACGAAATGTGGTTATCAAACAAAGCGTTACTCCTAAATAAGCAATTGTATAAAAAGGAATAGTTGTGTTAAGTTTTAAAGCATGAAATTTCATTCTAAATAAATATAATATCCCGCCTATAGAAAGAAATACTATTATTAAAGGCCACACTATTATCAACATAATAGGATCAGTTTCATGCCATGAAAATCTATTCAGATATGCTGAATAGATTATAAATAGATAACCTAAAATCAATAATTCAACTAAATTAGTTAAAGTAAATAGTAAAATTACTATTATCCTTTTCATTAAAATCATGACCTCTCATATAAAATTCAATTGATACTATAAAATTTATATCAGGTAAGGGCATAATATATGATTGAATAATTACATTGAAAGGAAGTGATTTATATGTCAATTAACAAAATACCCAATAGATTAATCAATGAGAAATCACCTTATCTATTGCAACATGCCCACAACCCTGTAGATTGGTATCCATGTGGAGAAGAAGCCTTTGCAAAAGCTTCTTCTCATAATAATTCAATATTTCTAACTATTGGTTATTTCTGTTATCATTGATGTCAATATTAAGACTTACCCCAAGAACACTAAAAAATAATAGTTTTATAATATAACAACGCGATAAATTTTACTGTATAAATTAAATATTTAAATATGTCAATAATACCAAACAAAAACAAAACCTCTGCCCCTTAATTCTCTACTCACAATTTCTCGCCTTTCATATATACCATTTTTATACTTCATTTAGAGCTATCTCTTATCTATCTAAGTGTCTTTCCGACTGCTCTTAGGTAAAACAGATGTACTTGTCAACCAAAAGTATTTTCGCATAAAAAACCTACTCATTGGAAATACTACTTAAGAAGACTTATTTATACTTGTTTATGCTATAATAAATACGAGGTGGTGAGCAATAAATGGAGAATGAGAAGCTATTAGATCTTATGGAGAAGATGTATGGAGAACTTCAAGGAATCAAAAAGGAAGTAAGTTTTAATACTGAAAAAATAGATAGTGTAGCTAAAGTGGTTGCCCGTATAGAGAATGATCATGGAAATAAACTTGAAGCATTATTTGATGGGTATAAACAAAATTATGAGAAACTCAGCAGAATTGAGACGGAAGTATCAAAACATGAAGAAGTTATTTTAAGAAGAATTAAATAATTTATGCAATATAGATTTTGGAGCTATACAACTTTTGTTTGTATGCTTCTTTTTGTTTACAAATAACTTTCATTTTTAGCATTACCTATGAAAAACTTAAATGCCTATTTATTACGCTATTTTATTATTGTAACATTTAAAGTTAATTACAAATAATCACTATAGATTTGGGTATAATAATCTAAGAACTATTAAAATAAAATCCTTTTAGAAAGGAGTGATGAAGCTTTCAATAAAGCAAACTCTGAAGATAAGCCTATTTTCTTATCTATTGGGTATTCGTAATTGCTGTTAATAGCCGTGTTGTCACTGATGGCACGTACGGTAAACTAAACTAATATAGACCCTCTTATTATCAATCTTATACGCATACATGAGAAAGGAGCTTGTAAATTTGTACAAGCTCCTTTCTCATGTTAATTTAGACTTTTACTTCTTTTTAAAATT
>DATCIH010000024.1:0-25593 GCA_036507955.1 Clostridiaceae bacterium
AACAAAGAATAATCTAATTCAGGGACACACCTGCTGGCTTGAGAATGAAGTCTTTAAAGTCATTGATTGCATAGCGATAAATGCTATCTTTATCGTCCTAAAATCAGCAGGTATGTCCCTGTTCAGATTAGAACGACAACACCTGACCAACCGTTTTCAGCTTACCCATTGTTTTCATCTTTACCCGTTGATTTATCCATGCTATAATGATTTAATAAGTCTATATAAAAATGAGGAGTGACACTATTGATTAGGTGTGAGGTATGCGGTAAGAAAGCTGATGTACATCATATTATTCATAAAAGTGAAGGTGGTATGGATATTTCCTTTAACTATCTATATTTATGCTCATTTCATCATAGAGGAAAAAATGGACCTCATAGAAATAAAACTGTGGATTTAAGTTATAAGCTTGGGCTAAAAAACAAGCTATTTGGTATGCTATTAAAGGATTATTATACTTTAAAGGATCTTTCGGATATATTTAATCTAAATGAAGCTAAAGTAAAAAAGATTATTAGAAAGTCTCGATTATATAAGGAAGGCTACAGGAAGGAGGATATAATATATCTACTTCTTGGTTCAAAGGATTATAATGAGAATATGTTAGAAGAGTATGATGATTTTATTAGGGTAAATATTATTTAAATATTTACAAGTGACCATCATGGGTACGAACTATGAAGTATGCTGTGATATTTTCGAGGTTTTGGAAAATAACATTTTGGAGGAAGTTTTATGTACCTAATTGTAGGGCTTGGAAACCCTGGTGACGAATATAAAGGCACTAGGCATAATGCAGGCTATGACGTTATAGATTTAATTGCTTCAAAGTATAATATCTCTATAAATAGGATAAAATTTAAAGGAGTATACGGGGAAGGTAGCATAGAGAATAATAAAATAATATTAATTAAACCAATCACTTATATGAACCTTAGTGGGGAATGTATTTCAGAGTGGGTTAATTTTTATAAGATACCAATAAGCAATATAATTATTATTTATGATGATATAAGCTTAGAGATGGGAAGATTAAGGATAAGATCAGAGGGCAGTGCTGGAGGACATAATGGAATAAAAAACATTATTGAAAGACTTGGAGTTCAGGTTTTCAATAGGATAAGAATAGGAGTTGGAGCCCCTAAAGGCGAACTAGTATCCTATGTACTTGGGAAGTTTTCAAGAGATGAAAAAGAGTTAATTTCAAAAACTTATAAAGCGGCAGGAGAAGCAGTTGAAATAGTATTAAGTAAAGGAACCTATGTTGCTATGAATAGCTTTAATTCCTTTAAGGCTTGATAAATGCTTTGCTAATTATTAAAAGGAGTTGTTATAATGCGGTTTAGAGGGCTAATAAAGCCTCTAATAGCCAGTAATGAGTTTGAAGAGGTTTTAAGTAATATTAAAAATATAGATTATCCAATTGGGGTGAATGGCTTATCCCAATCTGGAAGAGGCTATTTCATTGATAGTTTATACGAAGAGGTGGGGAAATCTCTTCTTATTTTGGTTGGTAGCGATGTGGAAGCTAAGGATATTTATGAAGATATATCCTTATATTCAACTAGCGTATATTATTTTCCAACTAAAGAGGTAGTGTTCTATAACATAGATGCTGTTTCCGGAGACTTAAGATGGGAGAGGCTGAAGATTCTTAGGGAGATGGTGAGAAAAAGTAGAAAAATAATAGTTACTTCCATAGAAGCATTAGCTGCCAGATATACACCTCTCAAACTATTTAAAAGTGGAATATTTAAATTAACCTTAGGAGATACTATAGACTTTTCCAAAATAGAAAAGGAACTAGTACAAAGTGGTTATGAAAGAGCTGACATGGTAGAAGAAAAGGGACAGTTTTCTATTCGTGGCGGGATATTTGACATATTTCCTCCAGGTATGAGTCTACCCTATAGGGTAGAACTTTTTGGAGATGAAATTGATTCTATTAGAAGTTTTAATATGGATACTCAAAGGAGCATAGATAAGGTTAATAGCTTTGAGTTTTATCCTGCTAAGGAGGTAATATTAACCTCCACAAAGATAGAGGAAGGCTACAAAAAAATTGAAGCTGAGTATAAGGAAGTATTTAATAAACAGAACGATAATAAGGATTTACAACGAAAACTTAAAGAGGTTGTGGGCTCGAATTTGGAAAGTCTTAAAGAAAATTGGAGCTTTGAAACCATAGACAGTTATATAAATTATTTTTATGAAGACACCTCAAGCCTCTTAGATTATTTAGAGGATCCTTATATTTTAATTCTAGACAGTCAAAGGTGTAGTGGCAAACTAGATAGTGTATATCAAGAATTTATAGAAAACTATAAAGGCTTTTTAGAGAGAGGAGATATATTACCAGGTCAAGGGAATTTGCTACTAAATAAAGAAGAAGTTATAAACTCCATAATAAGAAATAAGCTCTTGGTACTGAGCACCTTAGGTACTACAAATAAAAATTTTTTACCGAAGAACATTATAGAGTTTAATCAGATAAGCCTTCAAAATTATCATGGACAATTGGATCTGCTAATTGATGATATCATTAATAAGAAAAAAAATGGCTTTAGTATAATTATACTCTCAGGAACTAGACCCAGAGGCGAAAGGCTTGTTACTACCTTAAGAGACAGAGGTATTGAAAGTGTATATAGGGATATGATACCAGAAATAAATAAGGGTGAAGTGATAATTACCTTTGGAAACCAACTTGTAGGCTTTGAATTCCCAAATCTTAAGATATGTGTTATATCAGATAAAGAGATTTTTGGTGAATCAAAAAGAAAAAATCTAAAGCATTTCAAAAAAGGTGTAGGAAAGCTTAAGAGCTTTACCGACCTTAAGTTAGGTGATTATGTAGTTCATGTAAATCATGGTATTGGTGTATATAATGGTATAAAGCAGCTAGAGGTAGAAGGGCATAAAAGGGATTATCTAGAGCTTTATTATGGTGGGGAAGATAAACTTTATGTCCCTGTTGAGCAGCTTGATATGGTTCAAAAATATATAGGTAGTGAAGGCAGATCACCTAGAATTAATAAGCTAGGTGGAAGCGAATGGACTAAAGCAAAGATTAAAGCTAGAAAAGCCATTAATGAAGTTGCTGAGGAATTAGTTAAGCTTTATGCAATGCGCTCAACTCTAAAAGGTTTTAGTTTCAATAAGGATACGCAATGGCAAAATCAATTCGAAGAGGAATTTCCTTTTCAGGAAACTGTAGATCAATTATCCTCTATAGAAGATATTAAAAAAGATATGGAATCAGATAAACCTATGGATAGGCTTTTATGTGGGGATGTAGGTTATGGAAAAACAGAGGTGGCTTTAAGAGCAGCCTTTAAGGCGGTTATGGACAGTAAACAAGTAGCACTCTTAGTTCCAACAACTATACTTGCGGAGCAGCATTTTAATAACATGATACAAAGATTTTCTGATTTTCCAATAAAGATAGATATGCTAAGTAGATTTAGAACTCAAAAACAACAGAAAATCACCCTTCAAGCCCTTAAGGAAGGAAATGTAGATATATTAATTGGTACACATAAGCTGTTACAAAAGGACATCCTGTTTAAGGATTTGGGACTATTGATAGTAGATGAAGAACAAAGATTTGGTGTATCACATAAAGAGAGGATTAAAGAATTAAAGAAAAATATAGATGTATTAACTATGACTGCGACTCCAATACCTAGGACTCTTCATATGTCTTTAACTGGAGTAAGGGATATGAGCGTTATTGATACCCCTCCAGAGGAAAGGTATCCAGTCCAGACCTATGTAGTAGAATTTAATGATCAGCTTAATCGGGATGCTATATTAAGGGAGATTGGTAGAGGAGGACAGGTATATTTTGTATATAATAGAGTAGAAACCATAAAGGAAATGGCAGCTTATCTTGGTAAATTAGTGCCTGAAGCAAAGATTGCTATAGGCCATGGGCAAATGACAGAAAGGGAGCTTGAAACTGTAATAGTAGACTTTATGAAACATAAATATGATATATTAGTTTCTACAACTATAATTGAGACAGGTATGGACATTCCTAATGTAAATACTATGATTATATGTGATTCTGATAAAATGGGATTATCTCAGCTCTACCAATTAAGAGGAAGGGTAGGAAGGTCCAATAGGATAGCCTATGCTTATCTCACATATAAAAAGGATAGAGTACTGACTGAGGTTGCTGAAAAGAGACTTAAGGCTATTAAAGATTTCACAGAGCTTGGTTCAGGATTTAAAATTGCCTTAAGAGATCTTGAGATAAGAGGCGCAGGTAATATGATGGGCTCAGCTCAGCATGGACATATGTCCTCTATAGGATATGATTTATATTGTAGGATGATGGAGGAAACCGTAAAGCTAATCCATGGGGAGATACTGAAGGAAAAAACTGAGACAACCATTGAATTAAAGGTGGATGCGTATATACCATCCGAATATATACAAGATGAAGGACAAAAGATAGAAATATATAAGAAGATAGCAGTAATTAGCACTAAAGAGGAACTATATGATCTACAAGAGGAAATAGAAGACAGATTTTCCGACATACCAAAGTCTGTTTATAATTTAATGGATATAGCTGTTTTTAGAAATATAGCTGGAAATTATGAAATAAGCGAAATAAAGGAAAAAGGTAGTCAGCTTATATTTAAATTTGAAAGGGGAGATTATCTAAAGGAAAATATAGTAGAGATCCTGATTAAAAACTTTGGCAATAAGCTTAGCTTTAGAAATCTTGAAAAACCAACTCTAATATTTAGTTTTGACAAGGATAAAAAAGAGTCCTTAGATTTACTTAAGGAAATAATAAACCTTTTTCAGTTAAATACAGTGAAAAATGATGAGGAACTAAAAAAGGATTTGAATTAATAGGTAGTTATACTTATAATCAATATATAAAGAAATGGAGGAGAAATACATGAGATATATAAAGGGATTAACAATAGTCCTTCTAGGAAGTTTAGTTTTGTCTATATCAGGCTGTGGATTATTAACTAAAACTCCAGAAGCTATAGCAAAGTCACCAGTTGGAAAAGTTAATGGGGTTATAATAACAAAGGCGGAGTTTCAGAAAAGGTTAGATCAAAATATATCAAGTCTTAATTCCCAATATGGAGCTGATTTTGATAAAAGTGATACTGGAAAGCAATATGTAGCTCAGCTTAAAACCAATCTTATTGGGCAGATGGAATCTGAGGTTTTGCTCGTTCAAAAAGCTAAGGAACTAAAATTAGATAGTGATACTTCAAAAATAGACACAGAAGTTAAGACCCAGATTGATAGCATTAAGAAGGATAATTATGCAGGTGATGAGGCGAAATATGTAGCTGCTATTAAAAGTGCTGGCTATACTGAAGCTTCTTTCCCCCTTGAGATTAGAAGGCAAGTTATAATAAATAATGTATTAGATTACATAGATAAGGATGTTACAGTCTCTGATGCAGAAATTAAAGATTATTATGATAAAAACCCATATGAATTTACAGAAAAGCCAAATACAATAAAGCTATTACATATTAATGTTGCCACCGAGGCAGAAGCAATTGCAGTTTTAGCTAGGCTTAAAAATAAAGAAGACTTTGCAGCGGTTGCTAAGGAGGTGTCCTTAGATACAGCAACTAAGGATAAGGGTGGTGACTTAGGCGATGTACCTTATCTAAACTCAGGCCTTGAAGAAGCTTTTATGACAGCAGCTATAAAGCTTAAGGATGGAACAGTTTCAGACCCAGTTACATTAACAAGTGGTTTTGATATAATAAAAGCAGTTTCCAGGGCGGAGTTTCCAGAGAAAACTTTAGCAGCAGTCACGGATACAATAAAATCAGAAGTTACAACTACCAAAAATACCGCAGCTCAAAATGCTAAAATTACAGAATGGACTAAAGTCGCTAAAATTACTACCTACACAAATAATTTATAATTTCTATTGCACAGCTTATATAGTTGTACAATTTTTTTAATGTGTAACTATTTCCATAGTAGTACTTTATTTCATCTTTGTGTATAAAATATCTAATTTAGCAATATAATAAGCATACAATATTAAACAAACTATAATTCGACAAAATTAAGGAGGGAATTCATACATGAAGGCTACTGGAATAGTTAGGCGAATTGATGATTTAGGCAGGGTAGTTATCCCTAAAGAAATAAGAAGAACTCTTAGGATAAGAGAAGGAGACCCACTGGAGATATTTACAGATAGAGAAGGTGGAGTAATCTTAAAAAAATACTCACCAATAGGAGAATTAACAGATTTCTCAAAGGAATATGCAGAATCACTTCAACAATCAATAGGGCATACTATATTGATAGCAGATAAAGATAATATTGTATCGGGTAGCGGACCAACCAGAAAAGATTATATGGATAAAAGGGTCAGCAACGATTTGTTAAAGGTTGTAGAAGATAGAAAGATTGTTTTACTTGGAGAAGCGGGCAATGGAAAGGCTATAGCTCTATTTCAAGATGAGGATGTTGAAAACAAATTTTATTGTGAAATAATTTCTCCAATTATGGCAGAAGGAGATACAATTGGAGCTGTAATCATCTTATCTAAAACCCAGGGTGAAAAGCTTGGTGAATTAGAGATGAAAATAGCAGAAACTGCATCTGCCTTCTTAGGTAAGCAAATGGAGTAAAAATTACCATCTATATTATAAATAAAAATAATATAGAAAGGTACAGTACTATGAGACCAGTGATAAATGGCGTTACAGCCTATTGCTGGTCTCATTTACTTATATTCGAATAATAATTTTTATTTTTCATTTTGTATACACCTGTTAAATTGTAAGTTATATTAATTCCAAAACTTAAATAAATATACTTTATAGAGGTTTTGGGGGTAAAAGATGAAAAAACAATCCTTAATCAAGGGAACGCTAATTTTAGGTGCAGCAGGAGTACTGTCAAGATTCTTAGGTCTTTTCTTCAGGTGGCCACTTATGATGCTAATTGGGGACGAGGGGATGGGATATTATCAAATGTCCTATCCTTTGTATATGTTCTATGTTGCAATAGCCAGCGGTTTACCAGTTGCTATATCAAAGCTAGTTGCAGAAAAAAATGCTTTAGGAGATAAATACGGATCAAACGAAGTCTTAAAAAAAGCATTACTATTGATGTTAACTATGGGTACAGTATTTTCAATATTATTAGTTATATTTTCAAAAGATATAATTCAATTATTAAAGTGGGATAAAAAGTCCTATTATTCGCTAATAGGTATAGCTCTAGGACCATTATTCATCTCTTTTTTATGTAGTTTTAGAGGCTATTTCCAAGGCCATCAGAATATGACACCAACTGCTATATCAGAGCTTATTGAGCAGGTGGGGAGAGTAACCTTTGGAGTTGGTTTAGCATATTTATTATTGCCTAAAGGCATTGAGTATTCTGCAGGAGGTGCTGCACTAGGCGCATCTATAGGAGCAATCTTTGGAAGTATTTATTTAATGGTAAAGTATGTACATTATAATCGAGAAAGCACCAAAGAACACAAATTTAAAGAGATAGGTTGTGCTAGGCTAAAGGATAAGGCCTCACAAGGAGTATTAACAAGACTTGTTGCTATTGCTATCCCGATATCCCTGGGGGCAACCGTAAGCACTATAATGAGCCTAATGGACTCATTTTTGGTACCTCAAAGACTTCTTTCAGCAGGCTTTACTCATGCCCAAGCTGCTGTATTATATGGGCAGCTTACTGGTAAGGCTTTTGTGCTTATAAATATTCCTTTAACCTTATCCATAGCACTATGTGCTTCCTTAGTTCCGTCCATCGCAGAATCCTTTATATTAAAGAGAAAGCTGGAACTTATAAGAAAGGTTGAAGCTGCTTTTAAATTTTCTGCAGTAATAGCCTTTCCATCATTTTTAGGCCTATTTTTTATGGCTGAGCCTATACTAAATTTATTATTTCCGGGAAGATCAGATGGAGCACTTATTTTAAAATATTTAGCTATATCCATCCCTTTTATTGTTGCAGCACAAATGACAACAGCTATACTTCAAGGTAGCGGTATATACCTTTTACCAGTGATAAATCTTTTATTAGGTTGTATAACGAAAATAATTATAACAAATTTATTGGTACCGATACCCTCAATTAATATATATGGTGCAATAATAGGAACCATAGTTGGGTATGTATTAGCATCGGTTTTAAATATAATATTAGTAAAAAAGAAAATGAATATCTCTATAAATTATTATAATACTGTTATAAAGCCAGCTTATGCTTCGGTGTTAATGATTATTGCTGTAATATTTGTTTTTTCAAAACTTTATAGTTATAATTTAAGTATCAAAGTAGCCTGTATTATTTCCATTACCATTGGTATTTTGGTATACACCTTATTTATTATAGTATTTGGAGTATTTAAATACAGTTATATAAAAGATAAACTTAAATCAAAAGCAAAATAAATCAAGCTACTTCAGAGGAGAAAATATATGATTAACATTGTAGGCTTAGGACCCGGTGCTAAGGAGGCTATCACCCTTGGAGCTTTAGAGGCCCTTAAAGACGCAGATGTGGTACTTTTAAGGACAATAAAGCATCCCACGGTGAACTTCTTAAAGGAATATGATATAACCTATGAAACCTTCGATGAGAGCTATGAAACAAAGGATAGCTTTAAAGAGGTATATGATGAAATAGCCCTAGAAGTTTTAGAAAAAGCCAAAATTTTTAATAATGTGGCCTATGCAGTCCCAGGACATCCTTTAGTCGCAGAGAAATCCGTAGTTAATCTAATAAACTTATGTAAGGAGAATGGAATTGAATATAAAATAATACCTTCTGTAAGTTTTATAGATGCTATTTTTGAAAGCTTAGAAATTGACCCTTCCGAAGGCTTTAAGCTTATTGATGCTTTTGATATAAATAAGCAGCTCTTAGATAAGAGAAGTAAGCTTATTATATCTCAGGTTTATAACAAATTTATTGCGTCTGAGGTTAAGCTTACCCTTATGGAATATTATAATGACGATACAAAAATATATTTTATTAGGGCGGCTGGAATAAAGGGTCAGGAGAGTATAAGAGAAATTCCCTTATTTTGTTTGGACAGGCAAGAAGATATAGATTATTTAACCTCCATATATATACCAGAAAGCCCAAATAAGGCTGTGGATTTCAATGATTTATTAGAGATTATGGATAAGCTAATGGGGGAAGAGGGATGTCCATGGGACAAGGAACAGGACCATGTCTCCCTTAAAAGGTATCTTATAGAAGAATGTTATGAGGTTCTTGAGGCAATAGATAATAAAAATGAGGGGGAACTATTAGAGGAGTTAGGAGATGTCTTACTTCAGGTGGTGTTTCATGCAGCCATTGGGAAGAAGGAAGGTTATTTTAATATTAAAGATGTGATAAAAAGTATATGTGACAAAATGATAAATAGACATCCTCATATATTTGGGAATATTCAAGCAGAAACCTCTCTTCAGGTTTTACAAAATTGGGATGAAATTAAAAAGAAGGAAAAGGGTTATGAAAGCTATGCGCAGGAGCTCAAACATATTGGAAAGAATTTACCAGCTCTCCTAAGAGCGGAAAAGGTTCAAGCTAAAGCAGGCAAGGTTGGCTTTGACTTTCCAAGTATAGAAATAGCTATGGATAAAGTTACAGAAGAACTAATTGAGGTGAAAAGTGTATATAAAGGGCTAAACCAGGCTAAAATACTAGAAGAAATAGGAAATTTAATATTTTCTTCTGTAAATATTGCAAGATTCCTTGACATTGACCCTGAAAATGCTTTAAATTATACTATAGATAAATTTATTGGTCGCTTCGAACAAATAGAAAAAAGCACAATAAGTTCTGGCAAGAAATTAGAGGACATGACAATATATGAGATGGATTGTCTGTGGGAAAAAACTAAAGTATAGTAATTCACTAAATTTTACAAAAAACCACAAATAATAATAAGCAACTCTAATTTTTTAAAAGAATTATCTAAACAAAAAAAAACATAATTTTTAGGAGGTAAAAAAGATGAACAAAGCAGATTTAATTTCAAGTATTGCCGAAAAAAGCAATCTAACAAAGAAGGATGCAGAAGCAGCATTAAAAGCATTTATTGAGAGTGTGGAAGAAGCTCTTGAAAAAGGAGATAAAGTACAATTAGTTGGATTTGGTACATATGAATCAAGACAGAGAGCTGAACGAGTAGGAAGAAATCCAAGAACTAAAGAAGAAATAACAATTCCAGCTTCAGTTGTTCCAGTTTTTAAAGCTGGAAAAGACTTTAAGGATAAAGTTAATAAGTAAACTTAATTCTCAAAACCTGGATTTTCCAGGTTTTTTCTTATCCTGCGCTGGCTATTTATAGCCAGCGCAGGATAAGAAAAACTAGTGGGCACCAAGGATTTTTTAGTAAATAGCTTTAGAAGGGGTGGATTATATGAGACTTGATAAATTCCTAAAAGTATCAAGAATAATTAAAAGAAGGACTGTTGCTAAGGAAGCTTGCTCTGGGAGTAGAGTTTCAATAAATGGTAAGGTTGCAAAAGCAGGATCTGAAGTTAAAGTTGATGATATTATTGAAATAAGATTTGCTGCAAAGCTCCTTAAGGCAAAAATATCTATGATATCTGAATTTATTAAAAAGGATGAAGCCAAAAACATGTACGAAATTCTTGCTGGCGAAGAGGATACCGAGTAATAAACATCAATATTCCTTCATATATATTTTACGAGGAGGAGTATTATGGAAATAAAAAAAGATAGTAAATTTGAAGATAAAAAGAGTAATTTGACGTTAGAAAGCAGAAAGAAGCTTTCTCTAAGCGGTGTGTTGGAGGTACTCAGCTTTAATGATAACCAAATAGTTTTAAATACAAACTTAGGAGAACTAATCATTAAGGGTAAAGAACTTAAAATAAATAAATTAGATGTTCAAAATGGTGATATAATTATGGTGGGTATCATTGGCTCCTTTATTTATTCGGGTAAAGAAGAAAAAGCAAAGGTTAACGAAAGTATACTTCAAAGGCTTTTTAGGTAGATAAATTATGTTGAAATCAATAGTTGAACAAGCTACAACATTAATGTTCGGAATTTTTTGTGGTATGGTTATTGGATTTCTTTATGACTTATATCGATTATTCAGAGGCTTAAAAGTCGCTAGGTTCGTTATTTTTGTTGAAGATATACTTTTCTGGATATTTTCTGCTATAGTAATATTTATGATTATGTATTATACTAGTGCAGCATATATAGGTACTTATGCATATTTATATATATGTATTGGCTTATTTATATATTTTAAATTATTAAGCTATAGGCTGATAAAAATAGAAAAATTAACTTTAAAGTTATTATTTTCCATCGTAAGAATATTATTTAAGCATTTATTGTATCCCTTTTTACTTATTTTGAATAAAATAACGAGAAAAACGTAAAAATATTTAAAATAAACTTGAACTAATCAAGAATTCTATTTAAAATGTAATTAAGGGCTTTGTGATATACTCAATTTAATGAAAGGACAAAGGGTATATGAAAAAAAGATTAAAGTTACATAGATTAATATACTTAGGCGTATCTGGTTATATAGCATTTGTTTTGATTCATCAACAAATTTTGATTCATTCTATTAAAGTAGAACAAATTAGTAGAATGGATCAGATAACTAAGTTGAAGAGCAAAAATGAAATGTTAAAAGGCCAAGAAAAAACTTATGAATCAAATCCTGATTTATATTATGAAAAATTAGCTCGCGAAAAGCTAGGCCTGGTTAAACAAGATGAAACTCCTATAGTGAATAGTCCAGAGAAAGACGCTGAGAAATAATTATCTATTAAATTTATACTATCATTTTTATTATTAAGGAGGAATTTTATTAATATGACCTTAAAGGCAGGAAGCATACTAGAAGGTACAGTAGTAAATATTACAAGTTTTGGTGCATTTGTTGAGGTTGATGGTAAAACTGGTTTGGTTCACATATCAGAGATATCAGACAGCTTTGTTAAAGATGTTAGGGAACATCTTAAGGAAAAAGATGTTGTAAAGGTAAAGGTAATTTCTGTTGATGATAATGGAAAGATAAGCTTATCAATTAAACAGGCATGTGCTCCTAAAAGAACAATGAAACCTGTTGAAATAGACTGGAATAATGAAAAAGGAAAAGTTGCAACAGCGAATTTTGAAGATAGGATGTCTAAATTTTTGAAAGAAAGTGAAGAAAGATTTCAAGATTTGAAAAAGCACCAGGAGTCAAGAGGAAAAGGTGGATATAGTAAAAAAAGTTCCAGTTACTAAATTTATGTAATCTATCAAGTGGATAGCCTTAAGGGCTACCTTGGTAAATTATTAAGGCTATCTTATTAAATTAATAAGGTGGCCTTAATAGAATAATCAGTAGAAAATAACTCATTAAAAAAGAATAGTGTTAATTATAAATAAGGTGTTGACATTAGTTTATTCTTAAGATATAATAATCCTTGTCGCCAAAAGAGATATTCGCTGGAGTGGCGGAACTGGCAGACGCACAGGACTTAAAATCCTGCGGTGGTTAAACACCGTACCGGTTCGATTCCGGTCTTCAGCACCAAATCTTATATTATCGCGGGGTGGAGCAGTTGGTAGCTCGTCGGGCTCATAACCCGAAGGTCATAGGTTCAAGTCCTATCCCCGCAACCAAATTTTATGGCGGAATAGCTCAGCTGGCTAGAGCACTCGGTTCATACCCGAGGTGTCGTAGGTTCAAGTCCTATTTCCGCTACCAGTAAGAGCATTGATCATGGGAAGTCTTTTATAGATAGTCCATGATTTTTTATTTTTTTGTAAATTAGGTATACAAATTAATAAATTACATTTTATTCTATTATATATGTATCAAACACAACATATAGTATTAACTGTGAATAAAATGTATATTAATAGGGACAATTGTCCTACGATAATGTGGTGTACAACCTATATGTGACACATAATCTAAACGGTATTTGCTATAATTTCCTTTGAGACCTAAACTAGGAGGGTAAATTTTATGCAGCAAGGAATAGAGTATATACCATACAGTAGGATAGAAAGTACTAAGATAGATAAGGATGAAAAGAAAATAAGTATAAAGGACGTTATACATGCTTTAACATACTTTATATTTGCTATACTGATAAGTCGAGTGTTTTTAATAAATTATATCGCACCCTTTGGAATTGCTTTTATTATGGCTGTAAGCTTAAATAGTAAATTAAGATATACAGTTATAGTTACCCTTGGTGCAATAGGTGGTTACCTTTCTTTGATACTAATAAATTTAGCAAGTATGGAAATATACATTGCTCTTTCAATAACTATATTGATAATTTCTGCCTTATTTAATGAAAGTAGTAAGTTTAGGAAAATAACACTTTTTGTGGCAGCATTACTAGTAGAATTTATAGTATATCAAATTTGCATTGGCGGAACTCTTTTTACATCTATTTTACAAGGCTTTATCTTATTAGGTATAACCATGGTATTGTTTTATATATTTAGCTATGCCTTGAAAGGGGTAGATAAGTTCGAAAAGACAGGAAGTTTAAGTTCCTATACTAATGAAAATATTATTAGTAGCACAATAACAATTGCCATCGGTATATCAGGAATAGGTTTAAACATCTTTGATGTCTCTACTCGGAATATTTTGGCGTTTTTTCTTATATTGGTTGTAAGCTATGTAAAGGGAAGTTCCTTTGGTGCATCGCTAGGAATATTATTAGGAGTAATAATAGGTATGTCAAATAGCAGCGTTGTTAACTATATAGGAGTTTATGGGCTATGTGGTTTAATAGCAGGGCTATTTAGACAATATAAAAAAGTTTTCTCTGCCATAACCTTTTTGCTAGCTTTTACCATAATAAAGTTATATTCAAATATCGGCAGTTTTAAAATAATCGAATGTATAATAGCAATTATAATATTTTTAATAATAAAGGATTCTTATTATCAGGGTTGGATTAAGGAATTAGTATGGGAAAATCAAAAGGACGATTCAGGGAAAAATGGAGAGAAGTTTAAGAATATAATATTAAATAGATTAGATAGCCTTACTAAGGTTCTTTATAATATATCAAATGTGATTAAAGAAGAAGAGGGTGTAGCAAATCTTCCACTTAAGGATAAAAGTACCTTCCTGGTTGAAATGCTAGCTGATAGAATTTGTAGTGAGTGTTCTTTAAGTACAAGCTGTTGGAAAGGTGAAGCATATTTTACTTATAACTCTTTTACAGAATTAATCCAAAGCTTTCAGGAGAAAAGATTTCTAATTCCTAAGGAGCTATGCTCAAGGTGTATAAAAAGGGATTTGCTTAAAAAAGCAACAGAAGAGATTCTAGAGAATTACAATATAAAGGAGTTATGTAGGAATAGACTCGAAGAAGGAAAGCTTATAATGGCTTCTCAAATTAACAGCATGGCAAGCTCCATTAATCAGATAGTTTATGAAATAGGCAGCAATATTTATTATAATGAGGAAATAGAGCTTAAGGTTAAGAAGCTTCTTGATAAAAATAATATAATATATAGTGGACTTTTTTGCATTGAGGATAAGAGTGGAAGACTATTTACAAATCTTAACATAGAGCATTGTGGGGGTAGACAGTATTGTGCGAAAACTATTCTCCCCTTAATTAATATAGGGTTAGGAAGGAATATGTGTATCACTGAAGAAAGCTGCAAGGTGGACAAAACTACTAATACCTGTAGGGCTAGCTTTAAAGAGACACCAAAATATTTCATAATATCCTCTGGAGAAAGTTTGAACAAAGCAGGAGAAGATTACTGTGGTGATAATTATAGCTTTAATGAACAGCCTGATGGTAGCTATATGATTCTGCTCTGCGATGGGATGGGATCTGGCCCTAGAGCTAATCAGGAGAGTAATGCTGCTATGAAACTAATAGAGAGCTTTACAAAGGAAGGCTTCAGTAAGGAAAGTGCCATAAAGGTTGTAAATTCCGTTATGACTATGAAATACTCCCTGGCAGAAAATTTTTCCACGGTTGATCTTGCAAGTATTGATTTATATACTGGAGAAGTAGATTTTATGAAAATAGGGGCGGTAGATAGCTACATAAAAAGAGGAAAGGAGATAATAAAGATATCTTCTAGGAGTCTACCTATTGGTGTTCTAGACAAGGTAGAAGCAGATATTATAAAAAAGGTAGTAAGCAATGGTGACCTCGTTATTATGCTGTCAGATGGAATATCAGATACCTTTAAGGAACCCCTTATTACAGCTAAGGGCCCCCTTATTACGGATTTAGAGGAATTTATATCAGAATCTATAATAAATAGCCCTAAGGAGATGGCAAAGGAAATTTTAAAGGAGGCATTAAGCCTTTCAGGGGGTATTGCAAAGGATGATATGACTGTGTTAGTTGCTAAGGTATATACCTTGTATTAAAATAAGTTATTGATCTTATTTTCAAAAACTCCTGAGGTCATATGGCCCAGGAGTTTTTTATGATATAATGTTGATTATAATTTATTAGGAAGTGTTACCTTGATAGATAAGGTTTTGAAAACAATAAAAAAATATTGTATGGTAGAAAAAGGTGATAAAGTAATTGTAGCCGTTTCCGGAGGACCTGATTCTATGTGTTTACTACACATTCTATATAAGCTAAAGGACTTACTGGGAATTCAAATAGTGGTAGCCCATGTAAATCATGGATTAAGGGGAGAGGAAGCTCTAAAAGACCAAGTATTTGTTGAAGACTTCTGCAATGAATATGCTATAAAATATTATTCCATAAATCTTGATATAAATAGTATAAGCATAGAAAATAATCTGTCCATTGAAACTGCAGCCAGGAATGAAAGATACAAGTATTTTTCAGAGCTTAAAAATCATATAGGAGCTAATAAAGTAGCTTTAGCTCATAATGCCAATGACCAGGCTGAAACAGTTATTATGAGACTATTTCGAGGAACTGGTCTTGAAGGATTAGGAGGTATTAAACCAGTAAGAGATAAAATATATATAAGACCCCTACTATTTATTGAAAGATACGAGATAGAAAAATATTTAAAAGAAAGTTTAATAAATTTTAGAATAGATGAAAGCAATAATGAAGATATTTATACTAGGAATAAAATTAGACTCCAACTTATACCTGTTTTGAAAACCTACAATTCAAATATTATTTCTTCTTTAAATACAATGGCAGAAGGTTTTAGAGAGGATAGTCAGTATTTTGAGGAGATATCTTTAGAAAAATATAGCAAATATGTATACGAAAAGGAAGATAAGGTTATTATTTTAAAAGGAGCTTTTTTAGAAAGAAAGCCAATAATAAGCAGAATAATTAGATTAGCAATTACAAGACTTTCTGGGAATATTATAAATATTGAAAGAGTACATATAGAAAATATACTAGATATTCAAAAACCACCTACTGGAAGAAAAACATTAGTTACAAATAATATTAAAGTTATCAATAATTATGGTGACCTTTCCCTCTCATTAAAAGAAGAAGATATTAATATTTATAAAAGTGAAGTAAACCTTAATCTTGGCTATAACTCAACTAATAATATAAATATTAGAATTTTAAAAGAAAAAGAAAATTTTAATTTTCATGGAGATATCTTAACACAATATTTTGACTATGATAAAATACATGGAGCTATTATAATGAGATTCAGAAAGGATGGGGATAGATTTACACCGCTTGGAATGGAAGGAAGCAAAAAGATTAAGGATTATTTTATTGATCTGAAAGTACAACGTGAGGAAAGGGATAGGGTACCCTTAATCTGTTTTGGTGATAAAATAGCGTGGATAGTAGGCTATGGTATAGGAAATACTTTTAAAGTAAGTAGTAAAACTAGTAATATTCTAGAGATAAAATTTGAAGGTGAGGAAAACAAATGAAAAATGATATTAAGGAAATAATACTAGAAGAACAAGAAATAAGCGAAAGGATTATAAAGCTAGGTGAAGAAATAAGTAAAGATTATAAAGGAAAAGAATTAGTTCTTATAGGTGTACTAAAGGGCTCAGTCATGTTTATGGCAGATTTAGCTAAAAGAATAAATATACCTTGTAGTATGGATTTCATGGCAGTATCAAGTTATGGCTCCTCAACTAAAACTAGTGGAGTAGTAAGAATTTTAAAGGATTTAGATTTTCAAATAGAAGATAAGGATGTATTGATTGTTGAAGATATAATCGATACTGGGATAACTCTAAAATTCCTTCTAGAAAATTTATATGCGAGAAAACCAAGGTCTGTTGAAATCATATGTCTTCTTAATAAAGAAGAAAGAAGGAAGGTTCAAATACCAGTTAAATACATTGGTTTTAACGTTCCAGATTTCTTTCTTGTAGGTTTCGGCTTAGATTTTGCGGAGAAATACAGAAATTTACCATATATAGGCGTATTAAAAGAAGAAATTTATAAATAATTTCTTGTAATCAAATTTATGTTATGATACAATTTTAAAATGTAGATATTAAAAATATCACATCAAGTTTTTATCAGGAAAGAGAGGTGCACAGATTGAAAAAATTATCAAGTGCAACAGTATGGATTTTAGCTCTTATTATGATTATAGCTTTAGCTTCTGTACTTATGAGCGTAAATAAAGGCGAAAATGCTATAACTTTTAGTACCTTCCAAAAGCAGTGGTTAGGTGATAATATAAAGAGTATTACCGTAAAAGAAGATAGAATGTCAGTCACTGGTGTATATAAAAATGGAACTGCCTTTGATACTGTAGTGCCAGGAGATAGGCTGGATCAATTTTTACAAGAAAATCAAAAGGACGGAAGCATAGTAGATGAGATTTATACAAAACCCGCTTCTATGCCAGCTTGGTTTCAATACCTTCCTACCTTAATATTGATTATCATATTAGTTGCCTTTTGGTTTATGTTTATGCAGCAATCACAAGGAGGCGGGAACAGAGGGGTAATGAATTTCGGAAAGAGCCGGGCAAAACTAGCTACTCCGGATAAAAAGAAAGTTACCTTTGAGGATGTTGCTGGAGCAGATGAAGAAAAAGCTGAACTAGCAGAGATAGTTGATTTCCTAAAGCAACCTAAAAAATACATGGAGATGGGTGCAAGAATACCTAAGGGAGTGCTATTAATTGGACCTCCAGGAACAGGTAAGACCTTGCTGGCTAGGGCTATATCCGGGGAAGCAGGAGTGCCTTTCTTTAGCATATCAGGTTCAGATTTTGTGGAAATGTTCGTTGGAGTAGGTGCTTCTAGAGTAAGAGACCTCTTTGAGCAAGCTAAGAAAAATGCACCATGTATAATCTTTATAGATGAAATTGATGCAGTTGGTAGACAAAGGGGAGCAGGACTTGGAGGCGGCCATGATGAAAGGGAACAGACCTTGAATCAACTTTTAGTTGAGATGGATGGCTTCGGGGTTAACGAAGGCATAATAATGATTGCTGCAACTAATAGGCCTGATATTTTAGATCCAGCTCTGCTAAGACCAGGTAGATTTGATAGACAAATATTAGTTGGTATACCTGATATAAAGGGTAGAGAAGAAATATTAAAGGTTCATTCAAAGAATAAACCTCTTTCAGAGGAAGTTAAGTTAAGTGTATTAGCAAAGAGAACCCCTGGCTTTACTGGGGCAGATCTTGAAAACCTCATGAATGAATCAGCACTTCTTGCTGTTAGAAACGGTAAACCTGTTATAGGTATGGTTGAGCTTGAGGAAGCTGTAACTAGGGTTATTGCAGGACCTGAGAAAAAGAGCAGAGTTGTTAGTGAAAAGGATAGAAAGCTTACCGCTTATCATGAAGCAGGTCATGCAGTTGTTATGATGCTCCTGCCAAATGCAGATCCAATTCATCAGGTTAGTATAATTCCAAGAGGAATGGCAGGCGGTTTTACTATGCCACTTCCAGAAGAAGATAGAGCCTATATGTCAAAGGCTAGGCTAGAAGATGAGATGGTTGGGCTTCTTGGTGGAAGAGTTGCTGAAAAGCTTATTTTAGGAGATATTAGCACAGGTGCTAAAAGCGATATAGATAGAGCTTCCGGCATAGCTAGAAAAATGGTTATGGAATATGGAATGAGTGATGAATTAGGACCAATCAGCTTCTCTACAGGACATGATGAGATATTTATCGGTAGAGATCTTGGTAGAAGTAGAAACTTTAGTGAAGAGGTTGGAGCTAAGATAGATAAAGAGATAAGAAGATTTATTGACGATGCGTATATAAAAGCTCAAAAATTACTAGGTGATAACGTTAATAAGCTTCACAATGTTGCTCAAGGTTTAATGGAAAAAGAAAAGCTTGAAGCTGCAGACTTAAAGGAATTATTTAATAGAGCATAATTAATGTATTATAAAACGCATGTTAGTGTATAGCATGCGTTTTATATATAAGTATTATTTTAAGAGGTATATATGAATCAATATTTATTAGAAAAAGAGATTAAAGATGATTTTATTAAAAACATATTTTACTATGAAGAAACGGATTCAACAAATACTAGAGCTAAGGAATATATAGGCGTAGGAAACTCTATATTTATAACAGATTATCAGTCAAAGGGAAGGGGTAGGTTTAATAGGTCTTGGGACGCGCCCAGAGGTAAGGACTTAATGTTTTCTATTCTAATAACTGAGATTAAAGATATTAATAAGGCTTCTTCCCTTACTGTTATTGCTGGCCTTTCAGTACTACAAGCAATAAATAGTACTTATAAGCTTAAGCTCAAGCTAAAATGGCCCAATGATATTATATATAAGGGAAAAAAGCTATGTGGGATATTAGCAGAGTCCAAGAATGCAGGTAAGGAAGGGCTTATAATTGGAATCGGGATAAACTGTAATAATTTAATGTTTACCAAAGACCTTATAGATAAGGGAACCTCCATTGCACTTATTACAGGAGAAGAGGTAAATAGGGTAGAGCTTCTAAAAAAGGTTCTAAGGAATTTTAATAAGAACTTTATTATTTTTCGTGATAAAGGAATAGGTTTTTTTCAGAATAGTCTAAGAGAAAATTCTTTAGAACTCGGAAGATATATATACATAACAAAGAAAAGTGAAATAGTAAAAGCAAAAGCTCTAGATATAAATGAAAATGGAACCTTACTCATCCAACATAAGGATGGAGCTTTAGAGGATCTTTTGTCTGGAGAAATTAATATTGAAGGAGTATACGGCTATAATAATACAATTAATATTATTTCGTCTAATATTATTGAGAATAAATCTTGACAAATATTTTTGTTAAGTTAAAATATCATTATTGTTTAAAACAATAGTAGACCATAGATATATTTTATAGTTTAAATCTACAAAGTAGGGTGGACTAATTCAATAGGAGGGTGGTAATATGATTCTTGCTGTAGATGTAGGAAATTCTAATATAGTTCTAGGCGTATACCAAGGGGAGGATTTGATTGCTGATTGGAGACTTTCCACAGATATAAAGAGAACCTCTGATGAATTTGGTATTCAAGTTATACAACTGTTTATACAAGATGAGTTGGACCCATCTAAGGTCAATGGAATTATTATATCCTCAGTGGTTCCAAGTATCATGTACTCCCTTGAGCACATGATAAGAAAATATTTTAAGCATGAACCTATAATCGTAGGACCAGGAATTAAAACAGGATTAAATATCAAATATGAAAATCCAAGAGAGGTTGGAGCAGATAGGATTGTCAATGCAGTAGCTGCTCATCATCTTTATCATAAATCCTTGATTGTAGTTGATTTTGGTACCGCAACTACTTTTTGTGCTATAAGAAAAAACGGAGATTATTTAGGAGGTACTATTTGTCCAGGAATAAAAATTTCGGCAGATGCCCTATTTGAGAAGGCAGCAAAGCTTCCTAGAGTTGAACTTGTTAAGCCTTCTGGGGTTATTTGCAGAAATACCGTAGCTAGCATTCAAGCTGGATTAGTTTACGGATTTACAGGACAAGTTGATTTTATTGTTAATAAGATGAAAGAGGAAATGCTGCTCCTAGGAGAAGAATCTCCATATGTTATAGCAACCGGCGGAGTTGCTAAGCTTATATCTTTAGAGTCTAGAACAATAGATAAATTAGATCCCTTTTTAACTCTTATAGGGTTACGGCTTATTTATGAGAAAAATGCTGAGGATAAGGAAGGCGTAATTTACTTATGAAGATAGGAAATTTTCAAATAGAAAACAGGGTGTTTTTAGCCCCACTCGCAGGGGTTACGGACCTACCTTTTAGAGAAATATGCAAAGATATGGGAGCTGGACTTACCTATACTGAGATGGTATCTGCAAGGGGCATATATCATGGTAGTGTGAATACAATAAGAATGCTCCAAATTGGAGCTGGGGAAAAGCTGGCTGGAGTACAGCTATTTGGTAATGATCCCTTTATTATGGCTAAGGTTGCTGAAGGGTTTAATAATAGAGAGGACATAGCCCTCATAGATATTAATATGGGTTGCCCTGTCCCTAAAATAGTTAGAAATGGAGAAGGCTCAGCCCTTATGAAGGTGCCAAAGCTAGCAGCAGAAATTGTTCGTGAGGTTAAGAAAGCTTCCAATAAACCTGTCACTGCAAAGTTTCGAATGGGTTTTCATCATTTAGATATCAATGCAGTTGAATTTGGGAAAACACTAGAGGAAGCTGGAGTTGATGCAGTTACAGTTCATGGACGAACCAGAGAACAGATGTATATGGGAAAAGCAGACTGGGATATTATAAAAAAGGTTAAAGAAGAGTTATCTATACCTGTTATTGGTAATGGAGATTTGTTTTCCCATGAGGATGCACTTAATATGCTTTCCTACACTAATTGTGATGGTATTATGTTAGCAAGGGGAGCTTTAGGTAACCCATGGATATTTAGACAAATTAAGCAGGCCTTAGCTTGCGTGGAAATAACATATCCAACTCCTAAGGAAAAAATAGAGTTATGTATTTCTCATTTGATAGCAGAAGAGGAATATATAGGAGAAAGAGCAATAATTGAAATGAGAAAGCATGTTGGCTGGTATCTGAAGGGACTAAAATATAGTAGTGAAATAAAGGCTTCAATAAATAGTGAAATTAAAAAAGATAAGGTATTAGAAATATTAAAATCTTACATACAGATGCTAAATAATTAGGTTATTTATTTTGATAATTAGGAATAATATATATAACATAGCACGCATGTAGGGTGATTTAATTGAATTCAGTGCTCAGTATCAAAGTGAAGCCTGGTGAGCTATATGATAAATATACTAGATTTCAAAGCTTTAAAGATAGGGTAAAAATAGAATTTTTAAACACAGTTTTTTTAAAGGACTTAAATCTAAAGATTTATAACGGAGTTATACCTCCTAATATAAATAGCATTGCTTTTAAAAAGAATATAGAAAAGGTAATTAGAAAACCAAGAGAAAATATTAGCTTAGCTCCTAAGACCTTTAGAAAACTTGATTTAGATTATTATAGTAGTTTTCAAAGGGAACTTTTTTATTATAGCATTGTAAATAGTATTAAGCTTATATTAAGGGCAAGAAAAAAAAGCATACAAACTTCTCCTATTTTAGTTTATGATGGTGCGGACCCTATAAATAGGGGGATTATATCAGTATTATCCATGAGCTGTCAGTATCTAATACTATTAAGCAAAGATATAAAAAGGACTAGAGCGATTCAAGAATATATAATAAGTAACTATGGAGTAACTCCTATAGTAACAAATGATGTAAATTTTGCTTTAGAGGAAGCTGACTTTATAATAAGCTCAAAGGATATATGTTTAAAAGAAGATAAATATATATGGGTATTAGATAAATCATATAACAAAGCTAGTAATGGTATTTATATAAATGATGTAAGTTATTGTGTGCCTTGGAAAATGAATGAGGAAGAAAACAGATCTACCATATCCCTAGAACTGCTAGGTGCCATTTTAGGCCAAATGGAAGAAAAAAGCATTTATTTATCTTTGAAGAAAAACCAGGTTTTCTTGGATAATATTTTATTTAATGATAAGATAATTGATTAATTAGAATATAGAACGAATTTGTAAATAATAAATAAATTTGTAAATGTTGACTTTATCTCAATGCTGTTTTATAATTACTTAAATACTTAGGAATATAGTGAAATTAATTAAATAATACCAATAATTTTATTGCCTATAGGGCTTTCTATTTTTTTATAGACATAGATGTTAATAATAATAATAATAATTATTTATTGTATTATACTAATAAAGAGGAGAAAACAATGAGCGATAAAAAGTACGTAATGACCTATGAAGGAGTAAAAAAACTTGAGGATGAGCTTGAAAACCTTAAGAGTGTAAAAAGAAAGGACATCACAGAAAAAATAAAGGTAGCCCTTTCCTTTGGAGATTTAAGTGAAAATGCAGAGTATGATGAGGCTAAAAATGAGCAGGCATTTGTAGAAGGCAGAATAATGTCACTTGAAAATATGCTTAAAAATGCCACCGTAATTGATGAAAATGATATTTCCACAGATATAGTAAATGTGGGGGCTATTGTAAAGGTAAAAGATTTTCTATATGATGAAGAGGTAGAATATACAATAGTTGGCTCTGCTGAGGCAGATCCACTTGAAAATAGAATATCAAACGAATCTCCAGTAGGAGAAGGACTTATGAACAAAAAAGTTGGAGCAATTGTTGAAATTTCAGTACCAGATGGTATATGCAAATATGAAATATTGGGGATAAGAAGGTAAATTGAGTTAGGAGGAAATAGTATGGCAAAGGATGAATTGAACATTAAGCTTTTAGAAGCACAATATAATGAGCAGGTGATGATAAGAAGACAAAAGCTAAAAGATTTACAGAATGCAGGTAAGGATCCCTTTGATGTATATAAGGTTAAAAGAACACATACGTCAGTTGAAGTAAAAGAAAATTATGAGGCTTTAGAGGGCAAAGATGTCACTATCGCAGGAAGACTTATGTCAAAAAGGGTACATGGTAAAGCAGGCTTTTCTGATGTACATGATAGATTTGGGAAAATTCAATTATATATAAAAATTGATGATGTTGGTGAGGATAAGCTTAAGGAGTATAAGTCCTTTGATATTGGAGACTTTGTATCCATCACAGGCATGGTATTTAAAACAAAGACAGAAGAAATATCCCTACATATAAAGGATTTTCAGCTTATAGCTAAATCCTTAAAGCCATTACCAGAAAAGTGGCATGGTTTAAAGGATCCTGATTTAAAATACAGGCAAAGAGAAGTTGACTTAATAATGAATCAAGAGGTAAGAGATACCTTTATGAAAAGAATTGCTATTGTTAAAGGCGTTAGAGAATTCCTTGATGCTAGAGGGTATTTAGAGGTGGAAACCCCTATATTATCTAATATAGCTGGCGGAGCGGCAGCTAGACCCTTTTTAACTCATCATAATACTTTAGATATAGATATGTATCTAAGAATTGCCACAGAATTATATTTAAAAAGGATGATTGTTGGTGGGTTCGAGAAGGTATATGATATGGGTAAGAATTTTAGAAATGAAGGAATAGATATAAGACATAATCCTGAATTTACTATGATCGAGCTTTATGAAGCTTACGCAGATTATAATGATATGATGGAAATTACTGAGAACCTTGTAGCATATCTATGTACAAAGGTTCATGGAACAACAAAAGTCATATATCAAGAGCAAGAGCTAGATTTCACACCTCCTTGGAGAAGGCTTACAATGGTGGATGCTGTAAGGGAATATGCAGGTGTTGATTTTACCATAGTAAAAACTGAGGAAGAAGCTAGACAGATTGCTAGCGATAAGCATTTGAAATTTAAAAAGGATCTTAAGGATTGTTCAAAAGCAGATATTCTTAATGCTTTATTTGAGGAATTTGCCGAAGATAAGCTTATTCAACCAACTTTTCTTTGTGATTATCCAGTGGAAATATCACCACTTACAAAGAAAAAAAGAGGAAATCCTGATTTCACTGAAAGATTTGAAGGCTTTGTATTTGGAAGAGAGATATGTAACGCATATTCTGAATTAAATGATCCTATAGTTCAAAGAGAAAGATTTGAGCAGCAGCTTAAAGAAAGAGAACTTGGGGATGATGAGGCTTACCTTATTGATGAAGAGTTTATGAATGCTCTAGAAATAGGAATGCCACCTACAGGCGGACTTGGTATAGGTATAGATCGAGTTGTAATGTTTTTAACCAATGCCTATTCCATAAGGGATGTTATTTTATTTCCAACAATGAAACCAGAAAGATAAATAGTAGTTTATTCCGAGACACAACTTTAGTTGTGTCTCGGTTCATATTAGAACGACAACAAATAATCACCGCATCAGTTTACTCCCGAGGCATCAATTCTACTAGTCTTCCTTCACCACCGATACAAAGAATAATTCATTCCAGGGACACACCTGCTGCTCCGAAAACATACTCTTTAATGCAAATCTCAGCATAACGAAAAAACCTTCTGTTTTCGATCTAGAGGCAGCAGGTATGTCCCTAATGTCATTAAGTTAAGAAAAATTAAATAAAACTCTCTTTAGAGTAGTATGCAAAAAATGCACCCTGCTCTTTTTTTTACGTAAAATTTAAATAAAGTACTTGACAAGGAGTAAAAAATTTGTGGCGAAGCCCCTTAG
>DATCIH010000025.1:0-4888 GCA_036507955.1 Clostridiaceae bacterium
CAACAATGAAATATTGGGAATATAGTGACATAGATATTATGCAAAGCAAAATGTATCCGCTACTTCCATTGCAAGTATTCAAACTCAGATATAAAATGGAACAAATTAAAAGGAAACATGGAGAAGAAAGTTCTGAACTTAGAGAAACTATTATGGAAGCAAAGAAGATATCAGAAACAATATCTAAAGAAGGAAGTCAATTATTTAATACAGGAGAAATTGATGGAGATGACTTTCACAGAATATTGCTAGCTGTTGCAAACTTATTTGAATATTTAAATACAAAATATGGAGAGGAAGAAAAATTAAATGAGGAGGTGCGAAATATGACTAAGACTTTGTATGATCCAGATGTAGAACAAAAAGGTGCTAAAGGGGCCAAAGAGGAAGATGCATTAAATTTTCTAAGACTTGGAGTAAGTGAAGAAATAGTTGCAAAAGGAACAGGATTAAGCATAGAGAAAATAAGAGAAATGAAAAAATTTATAAATTAGCAGCCATTAACCGTCCTCTACTTCGTTCCAAACATTCCTGGTAGCAAGGCGTCCGGGGGGCGCCAAAGACCCCTGGGAGTTGTGAACAAACTGTGAGCAAAACTGAAATTATATAAATTACGAAAGTTAACGAAGTAAGCTGCTGAAATATATTTTGGCAGTTTTTTCGCGTTAAATGTGTATTTAGCGAAGACACAAAAGCTAACAAAATGTGAATTTATATAGGTTGATAAAGAATTCTGAAGATGTTATAATTAGCTAATCTAAGATTAAAATAGTGGCGGTGATTTAGAATGGATAATGAAACGAAAAAAATGTTTGAAATATTGATGAAGAAACTAGATGGTATGGAAATAAAACAGGATGAAATATTTTCGGTTGTAAAGGCCATAGAATACAGTAATAATACGCATAAAGCGGAGATAGATAATATTACTTATAAAATTTCACATACAGAGGGAACGATTAATAAGATAGGCAATGTAATTGCTGAGAGCAGAGCCGTAAAATAAAGCTAGCAAGTACCCACGGGAGGCGCGAACAAACTGTGAACAAAACTGAAATTAATAAATTACGAAAGTTAATGAAGTAAACTGCTGAAATATATTTTGGCAGTTTTTCTCGTTAAATGTGAATTTAGCGTAATCTATTAGTATTAATTAAGAGTATAGTAATATGTATAGAGTAAATATGGTGGAATAAAATGCAATATTCTGATAAACTAAAGATAGAAAAGAATCAATTAGTCAAAGGTATATTGAGGATGTGATAAAATGCCTAAGAAGAAGATAAATACAACTGAAGATAATTTCATAATGTCGCCAAAATCTGATTTTGTCTTTAAGTATATATTTGGGAATGAAGAACATAAAGACCTATTAATAGCACTACTAAGTGATATTCTTGGTGTTCCAGAAGAAGAATTTGCTGGAATAGAAATAATAAATAGTGAGTTATTAAAGCAAAGCAATTCAAAGAAGAAAAAAAGGGAATACTTGATGTAAGAGTCAAAACTAAAGTAGGTGGGCAAATAGACGTAGAAATACAAATACTACCAACAGAGTATATGGCAGAACGTACTCTGTTCTACTGGAGTAAGATGTATACAAGTCAAATACATCCAGGAGAAACTTATGATAAGCTAAAGAAATGTGTAACTATAAATATAGTAGACTTTGAGTTTACACCACTAAAGAAGCTTTACTCTAGTTATCATCTAACAGAAGATGGAACTGGTGATAAATTGACGGATATAATAGAGATACGATTTTTGGAGATACCAAAACTATTTGATAAAGATATTGTGAGAGATGAAAATGATCCAATAGTTCAATGGATGGAATTCTTAGATGGAAAATCGAAAGGAGTAATGGAGATGTTAGCTGAAAAGAATAAGGATATAAAAAAAGCCTATGACCTATTAAAAATAATAAGCAAGGATGATAAGGCTAAGATGCTGTATGAAGCTAGACAGGCAGAGATTAGTGACGAACTTACTAGGATAAAGTCAGCCGAGGATAAAAAAGCTGAAAAAATTGCAGAAAACCTATTAAAGATGGGGCTAAGTTCTGAACAAGTAGCTGAAGCTTCAGAAATCTCATTAGAAAAAGTACTAGAACTAAAAAGGAATAAGATGAACTAAACGTAAAATAGCAAGAGGGTGGAGCAACCAAGCAAGCTCGAGGCAAGCCTCTCTAGTAAAAATGTACTTTGCACAAAAAGAGCACAATCCACCACATATACATGTAATATATGGAGATTATATGTCAGCTATTAATATTCAGACTCTTGATGTTTTAGAGGGAGATTTACCAGAAAAAGCTTTGAATTTAGTTAAAGAATGGATACAACAATATCAAAGTGAAATTCTAGAAATTTGGTTTACACAACAATTTAAGAAAGTACCACCCCTTGTTTAGAGGAAGTATATTTTATGAAGAGAGGTTTAATATATATGTTTCATAAAATTAAAAATGTAATTCCACTTGATGATATGATGCTTGTAGTTGAATTTATAAGCGGTGAAAAAAAGCAATATGATGTGAAGCCTTTAATGGACAAATGGAGTGTTTTTAAAGACCTACAGAAGAATAGCAGTTTTAAACATGTAAAGGTTGATGCTGGAGGGTACGGAATAGTTTGGAATGAAGATATAGATTTATCCTGTGATGAATTATGGGATAACGGTAGCTAGCAAGGCGTCCCCGTTGGTCCGCCATAAAGAAAAGTAAGTTGAAACTTATTCAAGCATGGTTAGAGATTCATCAAGAAGAGATAATGCTGAATTGGGATTTAATAAGTCGCGGAGAAGATATCGTAAAGATTGATCCATTAAAATGAGAGGTGTTAGTATGAATCCAAGAGTAAAAGAAGTAGAGCCTTTAGAAAACCATAAATTATTGCTAACATTTACAAATGAGGAAAGAAGAATATTTGATGTAGAGCCATTAATTAATAAAAGGAAAAGATTTAAAGAGTTAGAAAATCCAATATTATTTAATACGGTTAAAGCATCACATGGTACAGTGGAATGGATACATGAACAAGATATTTGTCCAGATTGGCTGTATGAGGATTCTATTTCAATATAGCAAGGCGTCCCGGCAGGCTATGCGAAAACTAGGTTACGAGCAAGCTAGAGGCAAGCCTCCCGCAAGAACCCCGGGGTTTGTGAACAAAACTGAAATTATAAAAATGGCGAAAGCCAGTAAAGTAAACTGCTGAAATATATTTTGGCAGTTTTTTTAGTTAAGGTAAATCTCACCACCTGCTACTTAATTTAGTAATTGAAGAACCTTATTTATTTTTTGGTGTTTAAATAATAAAACTTAAGTCAACAATCTAGTATATTAAAGTAAAAAAGAAGGAAAAAATTATGACTAGTAGTAGAAGAATATGGTTTCCTGGTGCAGCCTATCACATAACTATTAGAGGAAATAGAAGAAACGATATATTTAGGGATATTGAGGATTTTCAGGTCTACCTTACTCTAATTCAAGGGGCATTTGAATATTATGACAATAAATATAAAATAGCCTGCTATTGTCTTATGGATAACCATGTTCATATTCTTCTTCAGACCACTGACAGGCATCTAAGCGACTTTGTAACAAGAATAAATAGTATTTATGTAAGATTCTTTAACAATAAATATAATTATATAGGGCACTTGTACCAGGATAGATACTATTCAGAACTTATAGAAACAGATTCACACATGCTGGATACTAGTAGATATATACACTTAAACCCTGTAAAGGCAAAAATGGTTGAAAAAGCTGAAAACTATACTTGGAGCAGTTATGCAGCATATTTAGGGTCAAGGGAAGATAAGGTTATAGACAAGAAAATAATCTTATCTTATTTCAAAGACAAAAGTATTGATTTATATAAAAAGTTTATTGAAGAAGGCATTAATAAAAAGCTTGACTGTGAGGAGGATATTAGCTATGGCTGCAGTAGTTAATAGTTTTGCAATATCAGGAATAGATGCATATGTAGTAAATATTGAGACGGACACAATATATGGGAAGCCATGTGTCTCAATAGTTGGGCTTGGAGATGCTGCTATAAAAGAATCAAAAGAAAGGTTAGAGGCTGCAATCAATAATGAAAAGTATGATTTTCCTAAGATGAAAGTAGTTATAAATTTAGCACCTTGTGATATGAAAAAAAGTGGTTCGCATTTCGATTTAGGCATGGCTGTAGGTATATTATTACAAACAAAACAAGTTGTTTGCGAGGAAATAAACAGTTTTGGATTTATTGGAGAATTATCTTTAAATGGTCAGCTAAGAGCATGTATAGGAGTGCTTCCTATGGCTATAGAAGCAAAAAAGAAGGGAATAAGAAATCTAATAGTACCTAAAGAAAATCATAGGGAAGCAAGCTTAGTAAGTGGATTAAATATATTTGCTTTTGAGACTCTAAAAGAGGTTATAAGTTATTTGGAAAGTAGTGAGAACTATGAAAAATTATTAGATTCTAATGTCGAAATTGTCAGTAATGATTTTAGTTCATCAGACTTTAAGGATGTACAAGGACAAGATAGTATAATAGATTATATCATTATAGCAGCAGCTGGTGGACATAACATAATTTTATCTGGATCACCAGGCTGTGGTAAATCTATGATAGCTAAAATGATACCAACAATATTACCATCAATGACAGAGGATGAGGCATTAGAAGTAACAAAAATATATAGCGTTTCGGGAAACTTGAATGCATGTGAAGGTCTAATAAAAGAACGACCTTTTAGAAGTCCTCATCATACTACTTCTAAAATTGCTTTAATTGGTGGTGGAAGTAATTTAGTACCTGGTGAAATATCCTTAGCGCATAATGGTGTATTATTTCTTGATGAAATATTAGAATTTAAGAAAGATGTTTTA
>DATCIH010000026.1:0-21501 GCA_036507955.1 Clostridiaceae bacterium
ATATGGAGATAACCTACAGGCATTGATGGTTTACCTTTCAAACTATCAACTGGTACCGCTTGCTAGGACAACTGAAATTATTAAAAATCTTATAGGTAAAGATATTACCATATCACCCACAAGAACAGTCAAGAGAAGAATTGTATCAAGACATTTTTATATCCTTACTATTGCCTTATATTCAGAAAGAAGTCGATAAATATTATTCAAAGTATCTAACGGACACCCCAATGGTTGCTCCATATACAGTATACGTATTGAGTGCAGAAAGACCTAATGGCAATCGTTCATTTGTTTTTAATATAAAACTGCGAGTTGATTCTTATATAGGACCACATTTAGATGTTGGGCTCGATTATATCACTGTTACAGTTGGAGGAGCTGGAGAGGTTGAAATAAAAAAATTTGAACATATAAAAAGTTACGAATTACCTCCTAATTATCAGAATATCATTAAGAAAGGATACAAAAACCCAATTCCTTAATGATTTGTTGTTAGTAATAGTAAAGTGCGTTTTATATATAGAGTTTCTAATAGTCGTGTTATGTATGTAGTCCTTTGTGTTTGATAATTAAGCTTTTTGCAATACATGCAACAGTTATAAGACAGAAAGAAAACTATATGATTATCTATCTAGTGTCGTTCCGACTGCTTTAGATAAAACAAGCGTACCTATCAGCCGAAATTATTTTCGCATAAAAGCCTACTCTTAGGAAATACTACTTAAGAAGACTTATTTATACTTGTTTATGCTATAATAAAGGAGAGATAAAGATGATGGAAATAGATCCTAAGGTAGATTTTATATTTAAATTGATTTTTGGAAATGAAGATATAGATTTTCAGGAGGATATTAATGAATAATATCGTGAAAATAGGTTTAATTATTATTTTTTTTGATTTGTTAATAATTATGATGGTAAAGAATTCGCTACATCAAAACGTGCCCACTTTTCTCCTATATCTACTTATTGGTGGTGGAGTATTAATGTTTGTTGGAGGAATCATGATGGTAAGACAAAATAACAAAGATAAATAAAACAGTTTTAATTTAAAATCTTCTTTTATTATGCATTGGGTGAGTAGTTTAAATGGAAGTAAGAAGGTAACACGGATATTCTTTTAAGTCTACTTAATTCAATATTAAAGTTTGAAGAAAAGAGTAAACTTGATAAAATTGAAATTCTAAACCCATTCATAAGAAGAGAGCTATTAGAAGAAAAGACTTCAATTCTTGATATAAAAGCTAAAACCTTGTCTGGTGAATTAATTAATATTGAGATACAATTATTTAATAAATATAATATGGATAAAAGAAGCTTATATTATTGGAGCAAACTCTATAGTAGTCAGTTAGGCGTTGGTCAAGAATATAAAGAGCTCAAAAAAACTATCACTATAAATATTATTAATTTCAACTACATTCAAGGTGACAATTTTCACACGGTATTTCATATAAAAGAAAAAAGCTCTGGACAACTACTAAATGATAATCTTGAAATTCATTTTGTGGAACTATTAAAGGTTCCCAAAGCTGTTCAGGAAGAAAGTGATCCATTACAAATGTGGGTACAATTTTTAAAATATGAAAATAAAGAGTTATTGGAGAGATACGCTATGGCTGAGCCCGCTATAAAAAAAGCTATAAATGTTCTAGATTATTTGAATAAAGATGTCGATACTAAAGAATTATATGAGATTCGGGAGAAAGCATTAAAGGATGAGAACTCCAATATTAGTGGAGCTAAAGTTGAAGGTAAAGCTGAAATGCTTATAAAGCAACTTACTAAAAAATTTACAAATGTGCCTTTAAGTTATGAAGAAAACATTAAAAAATTGCCTGAAGAAACTATCGAATTAATTGCAACCGATATTTTTGATTTGAATAATATACGTGAAGTAGAAAAATATTTCAAATAGACGAAATACAATAAAATCTAATTTTAGAAGGTATGCTTTAATTTCAAATAAGCATACCTTTCTTTGAAAGCACTTTTTCACGATTGATATTATCAATAAATCGCTTTTACCTTAATAATTTCAGTTAATCCACAAGCTATAGAGGCCTTTAACATCCTCATCTAGTATTTACTTCAATTGCTTGAGCATCTAATACTTTAGTATAACCTACTCTTATTTCATGATCCCCATCTTTTGGCATTACCATAGCTTTAAGTATCGGTGTAATTTTTATCTTATCAATTTTGTCATCTATAATATCATACCCATAGTACCCAATAGTCTCTGGATTCTCCTCCGAATATGAGTTACCAAATCCTGAATTACATGCATATTCCTTCATATTTTCATCTTCTAGTTTGAATTGTATATCAAAATGTAAGGCATCGCTTGTATAATAATCTAGTTCTGTTTTAAGTGGCGAAAATCTAATATCTTTTATAGTTACCTTTACTCCCTCGTCAGTTGTAAAACTTTTATTTATTGGAAGTCTTCTTGTTATCTCCGAAATCTTATCTTTGTTAGACGTGAATTCAAATACCCAATTTCCGTTTATAACCCTATCTCCATTATTAACTTTATCAAATACAATTCTTACATTAAAATCTCCTGCTAGGTTCAAATATTTCTTATCAGATGGGCTTATATCGTTTAGGAAACTACAAGTAGAACTATCGATTACTATTGCTGAGGTTCCACTACCATACCCACTCTCTAAAATATTTTTCCCGTTTATAAATACTTGGGGCTCCAATGAGGAGGAAGTAGCCCATGACCAATTATTAGTATATTTAGAGAAGGTACTGTCTATCATAATCCCAGTTTCATCCATCATAAACTCATTTAATTTCACTGTAACGCCATTATCTGTGACTGCTTTATTTATTACAGTTTTATAATTTTGTAGTGTATTAGTCTTAAGGTGAAAAAATTCTTCTATACTGGTTCCAAATATATTAACATTGGCTAAAACATTTCTACTCATGAATACACATACGAAAATTAATCCAAAGATTACAACTGCAATTGCAGGCATCTTTCTATTTCCTTTAACCTTTTTATTATTGATTCTTACCCTGATTTTTTTCTTGATTTGCTTTTTCTCTATATCATTTAATTCGTAGTCTTTATAATCATCTAAATCTATCTCAGCATTATTTAACACTTCTAATATTTTATTCAATTGATTAACCTCCTTATACTAATGCCTATTTTCGAAAGTGGACTTTAGTCTTGTTCTTCCCCTAGATAGCTTATTATATATAGCAGAAGTCTTAATCCCCGTCTCTTTTGAGATTAGCTCAATATTCATTTCATCTTTATAATATTTAAGAAATATATTCTTATCCTGAGGTTTCAAACTGCTAAGTAAGCTTTCCATATCTTCGCTTAGCTCATTTTCTAAAAGATTTCTTTCAACCTGATCATTATCTGATAAATCAATATTGTCAATACTATGATTCTCCAAATGCTTTAAATACTTTCTTTTATAATCTATACATTTGTATTTTGCCACAGCTGCTAACCAGTTTTGAAATGAACCTTTTTCATCATTAAAGTTTTCGATGTCATACCATACAACTAGTAGTATGTCATTGAAACACTCATCTTGGAAACTTTCAAAATTATAAAGATGCTTTTTAACTATACTTTTTATTAGCCTTCCATATGTATCTATAACATAATCTAAAGCATTCTCTTTCTTTTTTTTCAAAAGCATAATGAAATTATTTTGATCTATTTTCATATTCAAATCCTCTCCTATGTTCAGATAAGTCGTGAACAAACCTTTAATTATAATGATGGTAACTATATATAATTAATTTTAAGAGCTCTCACTTATATATTCGTATTATTGAATTGGTTTTCTATCACTTATAAAAAATATTCTATTTCAACTTAAATAACATTATAATTGCTTTATTTATTGTAACATTAATGCATGCCTTAGGGAGTATTAAGACTGCTTAATGCTTTGAAACTAAAACTAAATTAAATTTAAAAATTAAATTATTTAAAATAATATGAAGATAATTTGCGATGCCTTTGGGGATAATATAGTGAAAAGAAATACACCATAATACATTTGAAAGGAAGTGATCTTTATGACAATTAACAAAATACCCAATAGATTAATCAATGAGAAATCCCCTTATCTATTGCAACATGCCCACAACCCAGTAGACTGGTATCCATGGGGCGATGAAGCTTTTACTAAAGCAACCTCCGAAGATAAGCCTATTTTCTTATCTATTGGGTATTCGTAATTGCTGTTATTAGCCGTGTTGCCATTGGTGCCATGTTATGGAAAGGGAATCCTTTGAGGATAAAGAAGTTGCAAAAGTCCTAAATGATAATTTTATTGCAATAAAAGTAGATAAAGAAGAAAGGCCAGATATAGATCAGGTATACATGTCCTTTTGCCAAGCTATAAACGGACAAGGAGGTTGGCCTCTAACCATTATAATGGCACCTGATAAAGCACCTTTCTTTGCAGGCACTTATATCCCTAAAGAGGATACTTCAAGCTCTAATGGGCTTATTACTCTTCTCGAAAAAGTGTCAAAACTTTGGTCGAGCAATAAGAAAAGTCTAATAGAATATGGATCAAATATCACTAACCTAGTTAATAACAGTACAAATAATCTATATAGCAGTAGTGAAGACGTTGATGATGAAAGCCTTATTGATCTTTCGTTCAATGACTTGGTCAAGGACTTTGAAAGTCACTATGGTGGTTTTGGTAGAAGCCCCAAATTCCCTGTTTCCTATAGGCTTAACTTTCTACTAAGATATTATTATGTGCATAATAACCCTGCTTCTTTAAGCATTGTGAATAAGACTCTAGAAAGCATGCACAAAGGAGGTATTTATGATCATATAGGCTTTGGCTTTTGTAGATACTCAACTGATGAAAAATGGCTAGTTCCCCATTTTGAAAAGATGCTCTATGATAATGCCCTCTTGGCTATTACATATCTTGAAGGCTATCAGCTTACTAAAAACCAAACCTTTAAGGATGTTTCAGAAGAAATACTTACCTATATTAAAAGAGATATGACCTCTAAGGAAGGAGGCTTTTATTCTGCTGAGGATGCTGACTCTGAAGGTGTTGAAGGCAAATTCTATCTTTGGACTTCCTCCCAGGTTATAGCTGTCCTCGGAGAGGTTGATGGCACTAGCTTTAATAAGCTTTATGATATAACAGCTCAAGGTAATTTTGAAGGCTTAAATATTCCAAACCTTATAAAAACAAGTACTATTAATAATCTCCCCCCAGAACTTAAGCAATGGAAAAACAAGTTATTTCTTAGTAGAGAGGATCGAATTCATCCCTTAAAAGATGATAAAATACTTACTTCCTGGAATGGTCTAATGATAGCTGCCTTTTCAATAGCCTCTAGAGTGCTTAATGATAGCGACTGCAAGCTTATGGCAGAAAATGCTGCAGATTTCATTTTAAAAGAATTGTCCTCAACAGATGGTGGACTAATGGCCAGATACAGGCAAGGAGCTGTGGCCTATAATGGCTATCTTGATGATTATGCCTTTTTAATATATGGCCTCATTGAATTATATGAAACGAGTTATAAGCCTAAATATTTAAAGGAAGCACTACGGCTAAATAAATACATGCTAGAGCATTTTGAAGATAAAAAAAACGGAGGTTTTTTCTTTACTGCAGATAATGGAGAAGAATTGCTAATTCGTCCTAAGGAGTATTATGATGGTGCTCTTCCCTCTGGAAATTCTGTGGCAGCCTATAATCTTGTTAGGTTAGCAAGACTGACAGATGATAGTAACCTGGAGCAACTAGCAGGGAAACAAATTAATACAGTTAAGCCCTTAATTAATACTTCACCAAAGGATTACACCTTTATGCTGTTAAGTCTTATATCCCTTAATCAGTCAAGGGAATTAAAAATGGTGGGTAAAAACTACTCTCCAGATAATGACCCCATGATCAGGGCTTTATGTGAAGACTTTAACCCTTTTACTCTATCCTTGTATTATTCAGAAAGGTTTCAAAGCTTAAAGGATATTATACCAAGCATTACTGAATATAAATCTCTGAATGGCATGACAACCGCATATTTCTGCAAGAATTTCTCCTGTCTTCCACCAATCATAAGCTTGGAGGATTTTAGAAAAATACTAAAATAAAAAAAGCAAGTTTCGTTTCGCTCCTTTTGTTATAATTAATATAAAATATCGCATTGGAGTGATTATATGTTTGATTATAAATGGAAATCTATGTCTGAATTACCAATCCAGGAAGGCTTACCTAACTTTTTTAAAACCGATGATGAAATGACAACAAAGAATTGGGAGAATCAAAGAATATATTTGAAAGAAATGCTTGCTCATTATTTATACGGACATATCCCACCTACCCCTATGGATCTTCATAGCAAAATAAATTATGAAAGACCAATATATAATGGAAAAGGAATAGAAAGGAATTTTTCAATAATCTATAGTAAAGATGACTCTTTGTCTTTTAGCGTAAGACTAGTTTATCCATCGATTAAGGGGAGCTTTCCGGTAATAGTAAAAAATAGTGAAAGTGAAAATGAACTATGCCCAATAGAGGAAGAATTAATCGATAGAGGCTATGCCCTAGCTACCTTTAATAGAGTCTCGATAGCAAAAGATAGTGCTGATCGAGATAACGGGATCTTTAAACTTTATAATAACTATGACTTTGGAGTTATTGCTGCCTGGGCCTGGGGTCATTCTATAACTATAGAACATCTCTTGTTACTTCCTTTCATTGATAAAGAAGGAATTTGTGTAACCGGTCATTCCAGAGGAGCTAAAGCTGCATTATGTGCAGCAATATATGATGACAGAATTAAGGTTGTTGCCGCTGCAGGTTCAGGAAGTGGTGGTTTAGGCTCTATCAGATTCTTAGGGGAACATAATATAGCAACCCAGGACCCTACAAAATGTGAGTCCTTAGGTAACATCGTGGCAGCCTTTCCATATTGGTGGTCAAAAGAAATCGTACCCTTTGCAAATCCGGAAAGACCTCATCGTATAAAGGATGAGCTAAGACTTCCCTTTGATCTTCATTTTATTAGAGCACTTATTGCTCCTAGGGGTGTTATCTCAACCGATGGTTTAGAGGATTATTGGACAAATCCTTATGGAACAAAATTAAGTCATACCGCCTCGGAAAAAGCCTTTAATTTATTTAATGCTAGAGAGAATAATCAGATTTTCTTTAGATCTGGTGGTCATGCACAAAATAAAGAGGATTGGAGTGCCTTTCTTACTTTTAGTGACCTTGTACTAAAAAGATAAGTTAAGCTATTAATATTACATACTTGAATTATCTGGTGTTCTCTGTCAAAATAGAGCTATGGATAAAATGAAATCCGTTACAATTACTTTAAGTTTTAAAGTAATTTAGTTTATCATTGTAATATTTAAATGAGGGGGATAAAATGGCAACAATTCAGGATGTAGCACGAGAAGCTGAAGTATCTGTGGCAACCGTATCAAGGGTATTAAATGATAGCAGCCTTGTTACAGAAAAAACCAGAACAAAGGTTACAGATGTTATTAACAGGCTTAACTATAATCCTAATCTCCTTGGTAGAAATTTAAGAAGATCCGAAACAAGGATTATTTTAGTTTTGCTACCTAATATTTCAAACCCTTTCTTCTCTAAGATAATTAGAGGTATAGAAGATACTGGCCATAAATATGGCTATAATATAATGATTTGTAACACCAATTCTGATGTAAAACGTGAGCTATCTTATATTGAACTATTAAAGAGCAGATTAGCAGATGGGGTAATAATATTTGCCTCAGAACTTAAAAAGGAAGAGCTAGTTTCAATCGTTAAGAATTATCCAGTTGTTCAATGCTGCGAATATATGGAAGGGCTGGATGTAAGCCATGTATCTATTGATAGCTTTAAAGCTTCTGAAAGGGTTATGAACCATCTTTTATCCTTAGGCCATAAAAGGATCGGAATGATAAGTTGCAATAACAATTACCTTTCTACTAAAAGAAGAGAAGATGGCTACAAGGAAATTCTTAATGATGTAGGTATAGGGTTTAAGGAGGAGCTATTAGTTTATGGAGATTATGGTTTTAGAAGTGGTATGAAGGCCACCGAGGGGCTAATGTCCTTAAAGAATCCCCCAACCGCTATCTTTGCTATCTCTGACCTAATGGCAATTGGAGCTATTAAAGCTATTAAGGGAAAGGGTCTTGCTATCCCTAGTGACATGGCAGTAGCAGGCTTTGACAATATAAATTTTTCACGAATGTATGAGCCTGAGCTTACAACAATTTCCCAGCCTCAATATGACTTAGGAACTACAGCAATGGAGCTTTTATTAAAACAGATAAGGGGAGATTGCATCCATCCAGAGGATGTAATTTTAGAGCATGAACTCCTTATAAGAAGATCAACTTAAAAAATATAATAAGGAAAGGAAGATTTAATATGCGTATAGGTTTTTTAACTGGTTGCTTAAATAATATTCCTCTAAAAGAAAAAGCAGAATGGGCTTCGAAAAATGGGTTTAAGGCTTTAGAGCTTTCCTGTTGGCCAAGAACAAATGATAGAGACTATTCAGGTAGCGAAATAGATGTTGCTAATTTTACAGTTGAAGAAGCCTTTGAGATAAAGGCTTATTTTAAGAAGTTAGATCTAAAAATATCCTCTTTAGCATATTATGACAATAACCTAGATTGCGATTTGGAGAAAAGAAAGCTGGTAAATAATCATGTTAAAAAGTGCATTGATGCTGCCTCTATACTTGGAGTTGAGCTTGTAGGTACCTTTGTAGGACGAGATATAAGTAAAAACCTTGAAGAAAACTTTGATGAATTCGAGGTTGTTTTTAGGGATTTAGTAGCCTATGCAGAATCTAAAAAAGTTAAGCTTATGATTGAAAACTGTCCAATGATAGGTTGGCAGGTTGAGGGACAACCTGGAACCATATCCTATACCCCAGAATATTGGGATGAAATGTTTAAAAGAGTACCGAGCAAAAGTTTTGGATTAAATTTTGATCCTTCCCATCTTTACTTTCAACTTATAGATTATATAGAGATTTTACCAGACTATATAAATAGAATCTTCCACGTCCATGCAAAGGATGCTGAAATACTGCCAGACAAACTAAAGCTTTATGGAATTTTTAATAAGCAAATGAATATTAATAATGAGGATTATGGTTTTTGGAGATATCGTCTCCCTGGTCTTGGCCAAATAGAATGGAAGCTTTTCTTAATGGCCTTAAAGGAACTAGGCTACAATGATGTAATAAGCATTGAACATGAAGATCCTATCTATGAGGGAACGGAAAGCAGAATCAAAGAAGGTCTTATTATAGGTAGAATTAATATAGAAAAGAGTATTAGGTAATATAGGCGTTCACTATTAAATGAAATATTTGTCTGATAAAAAGCAAACACTGTCATATAATGGTACGTGACAGTGTTTTTTGTGTAGTATCCTTGTGGATACTTTTAAGCAAAAATAGTATTATTGTAGATATTTATGCTAATATATGTAATTATACGTTTTATTATGCCTATATATAGTATTAATGAGCTATTTTCAATCAACATATCGGGTTTTATCCACAAATAGTCCACAGGTTGTGGAAAGTTATTTTCTACTCCTACTATATATGGTTTTAACATAAAAACATTGATATACATTATCAATATATAATGAATAAATATATAATACTTCTAAAAATGGAGGGTAAAATGGGAAAATATATAATGGCAATAGATCAAGGTACAACCAGCTCTAGATGCATACTATTCAATGAAAAAGGAGAAGTAGCAAGCTCTGCTCAAAAGGAGTTTGCTCAAATATATCCAAGCCCTGGTTGGGTGGAACACGACCCTAGAGAAATTTGGTCCTCCCAATATGGCGTTTTCTTTGAAGCCATGGCCAAAATAAATATAACTGCAAAGGATATTGCTGCTATTGGTGTAACAAATCAAAGGGAAACAACAATTGTATGGAATAAAAAAACAGGAATACCAGTATACAATGCTATTGTGTGGCAATGCAGAAGAACTGCACCATATTGTGATGAATTAATTGGTGCTGGCTTTCATAATATAATAAGAGATAAAACAGGGCTTATTTTAGATGCATATTTTTCTGCAACTAAAATAAAGTGGATATTAGATAATGTCGCCGGTGCCAGGGAAGAGGCAGAAAAGGGTAATTTACTCTTTGGAACGGTAGATACTTATCTTATTTGGAATCTTACTAAAGGCAAGGTACATGCCACGGACTATTCTAATGCTTCTAGAACTATGCTCTTTAATATATATACGCTTGAATGGGATAAAGAGCTATTGGAGGCTTTTTCTATACCTGCCTCAATGCTTCCTGTTGTAAAGCCATCCAGTCATTTATATGGATATACAGATGATTCTCTATTTGGTGCTGCTATCCCTATTTCAGGAGTCGCTGGAGATCAACATGCAGCTTTATTTGGTCAAACCTCCTTTCTTAAAGGAACTGCAAAAAACACTTATGGAACAGGATGTTTTATGCTTATGAATACAGGCGAAACCCCTGTGAAATCTAAAAACGGATTATTAACTACCATCGCCTGGGGTATTGATGGTAAAATTGAATATGCCTTAGAAGGTAGCGTTTTTGTAGCTGGTGCTTCAATACAGTGGCTAAGGGACGAACTTCGTATGATAAAGACCGCAGCACAATCAGAGGAATATGCCTTAACCGTAGAGGATACAAACGGTGTATTCATGGTTCCAGCTTTTGTTGGGCTTGGTGCTCCCTATTGGGATCCTTATGCCAGGGGAACTATTATAGGTTTAACAAGAGGTTCCAAAAAAGAACATATCATAAGAGCTACTTTAGAATCCATAGCTTATCAATCTTATGATGTTATAAAAGCTATGGAGGAAGACTCAATGATATTACTTGATACGTTAAAGGTAGATGGAGGAGCAAGTGCTAATAATTTTTTAATGCAATTTCAAGCAGATATCCTTGGTGTTACTGTTGTTAGACCTAAGGTAATTGAAACCACAGCTTTAGGAGCTGCATATCTAGCTGGGCTAGCAGTAGGTTATTGGGATAACAAGGAATCACTTGTTAAAAATTGGTCTATAGGTGCTACGTTTAAACCTCAAATGAAGAGTGAAGTGAGGATAGCTTTACTTAAGAAATGGCATCAAGCTGTTAAACGTTCCATGGGTTGGAGTAAGGATTAATGTTCTATAGGAGGTGTTATTCATTTATGATATAGCAATTATCGGATCAGGAATTATTGGAACCTCGATTAGTCGAGAGCTTTCAAGATTTAAGCTTAACATCTGTCTTCTAGATAAAAATTCTGATATTGGAGAAGGAACCACAAAGGCTAATAGCGCTATTATACATGCTGGCTTTGACGCGTCACCCAGTTCTTTAAAAGGAAAATTAAATGCTAAAGGGAATTCTGCCTTTGATAATCTATCTAAAGAATTAGATTTCCCCTTTAAAAGAATTGGTGCCTTAGTTCTCGCTCTTGCTTCTCAAGAGCGCACCTTTGAAGCAGAAAAGCTTACTAAATTAGAGGAGCTTAAAGCTCAGGGGATTAAAAATGGTGTTCCTCACCTTGAAATATTGTCTGGGGCGGAAGCTATGAAGCTTGTACCTTCACTAAACGACTCGATTTATGCTGCTTTATATGCCCCTAGTAGTGGAATTGTATGTCCCTTTGAAATGGCTCTTGCCATGGCTGAAAATGCTAATGACAACGGGGTTGAATTCTTTTTTAATTCAAAAGTTAAGAGTATAATTAAAGCTGATAATATATTTACCATCAAAACTGAAAATAGCGAATATCGAGCAAAGGTTGTAATCAATGCTGCAGGGGTTTATGCTGATGAAATAAACAATATGATATCAGAGCATAAGCAGGCTATCATCCCTAGAAAGGGAGAGTACCTTATTTTTGACAAGGATTGTGGTAAGCTTACAGATATGACACTTTTTCAGCTTCCAACGATTATGGGGAAGGGAGTTTTAATAACTCCAACAATTCATGGTAATCTTATAGTAGGACCTAATGCATTAGATATTAGCGATAAGGCTGATACTACAACAACTTCTTCTGCTATTTCCTATGTAATACGAAAAGCCGGCCTTACGATAAGAGCCCTTCCTATGAAAAGTGTAATAACTTCTTTTGCAGGGCTTCGTGCTCATAGCCAAGGGGATGACTTTATTATAGAGGAAGCTAAAGATGTCCCTGGTTTTATAAATGTTTCCGCCATTGAATCACCTGGGTTATCTAGCGCACCCGCTATTGCAGACATGGTGGTAGATCTTGCACGTAATAGCTTAGATCTTATAAAAAAAGAAAGCTTTAATCCTAAAAGGCAAGGAATTATAAAATTTATGGAATTAAATAAAGCTGAAAAACAAATGCTAATAAAAAAGGATCCTTCTTATGGCAGGGTAATCTGTAGGTGCGAAACGGTTACTGAAGGGGAAATATTAGCTTCCATAAGACGACCTTTAGGAGCAAGAACCATAGATGGAGTTAAACGAAGGACTAGAGCAGGAATGGGAAGATGTCAGGGTGGTTTTTGTTCCTCAAAAATACTATGGATTTTGTCTAAAGAACTTAATTTGCTGCCTGAGGAAGTAACTAAATTTGGAATGAAATCTTTTATTCTTCTAGGCAAAAACAAAAAAGTATAGTGGGAGGCTCTATATGTTATACAAGGATTTAGTAATTATTGGTGGTGGCCCTGCTGGGCTTGCCGCTGGAATAAGAGCAAATGAAGAAGGAATTACGGATATTTTGATTATAGAAAGAGAATCTTCCTTAGGGGGTATATTAAATCAATGTATTCATAGTGGCTTTGGCCTTCATACCTTTAAGGAAGAACTCACGGGTCCCGAATATGCAGATAGATTTACAAGCCAAATAAAAGACTTAAGCATACCCTATAAACTAAACACTATGGCTATAGAAATCACCCCAGAAAAGGTAATTACTGCTGTAAATGATACTGATGGTATTTTAGAGATAAAAGCTAAAGCTATAATTCTTGCCATGGGCTGTAGGGAAAGGCCAAGAGGTGCAATCAACATACCTGGCAGCCGCTGCGCTGGTATACTAACCGCTGGCACTGCACAGAAATTTGTCAATATTCATGGTTATCTTCCAGGTAAGGAAGTAGTAATACTTGGCTCTGGAGATATTGGTCTTATAATGGCAAGAAGAATGACTATAGAAGGCGCAAAGGTTAAGGCTGTGGTGGAGCTGATGCCTTATTCTGGCGGTTTAAAAAGAAATATTGTGCAATGCTTGGAAGATTTTAATATACCTCTTCTTCTCTCTCACACCATAATAGATATAAAGGGGAAAGATAGAATAGAAGGAGTAACTATTGCAAAAGTAGACAAAAACTTAAAGTCTATACCGGGTACAGAAGAATTTATATTGTGTGATTGCCTTCTTTTATCTGTAGGACTCATACCAGAAAATGATTTATCTCGCTCCGCTGGAATAAACCTATCGGATGCAACCGGAGGGGCTAAGGTTAATGAAAGCTTTCAAACAAATATTGAAGGAATTTTTGCCTGCGGTAATGTGCTTCAGGTTCACGACTTAGTAGATTTTGTTACAAATGAAAGCTACAAGGCTGCCTCTAAAGCCAGCAAATATATACAAGGTGCTCACTTTAATAATAGCTCAGCGACCTTAATGGCGGCGGATGGTGTAAAATATACTATACCAAATTTTGTGGACCCAAATAATATTGATAAGGAAATTCAGGTTACCTTCCGAGTAAGCCAGGAATATAGAGACTCATATATATCTGTATATTTTGATGCTACCAGAGAAATTTATAGAAGATTTAAGATTTATACCCCTGGGGTACTTCAAAGTATAGTTCTTCCAAAGAAGCTTTTTAACACACATCCAGGACTTAAAACCATAGTTTTTAAAGTGGAGGAAGAAAAATGACTAGAAATAGAAATCTAACCTGTATCGGTTGCCCAAAGGGATGTGAAATGATAATAACCCTAGAAAATAGCACTGTAGTTTTAGTTAAAGGTAATAATTGTATAAATGGTAGCATCTATGCCCAAAAGGAATGCGTTAATCCAACAAGAATTTTAACTTCAACCGTCCCTGTAGCTGGAAGCTCTGATGTTTTGTCCGTTAAAACAGAAACCGATATTCCAAAGGGAAAGCTCAAAGAATGTATAGAACTGCTTAAAACCGTGGAGGTAAAGCCTCCCATTAAGCTTGGAGCTATTATAGTATATAATATTGCAAATACAGGTATTAATATTGTGGCTACAAAAAGCATATAAGTAGCTTATTTGCTATTATCTCCTCCAAAAAAAACAGCCCAAATAATGGGCTGCAAAAACATCTCAAGGGGGAAATATGTCTGAAAATATTACAATATTATTTTTCTGCTTTCACTCCTAGTAAAATTCTTTAAGGAGCTCGCTAAATAATCCAATATGGAAGTTTTCGTCAATAACTATTCTTTCAAGGAGTCTCTTAACACTTTCATTTTTTATTCTTCTAATATGTTTTTGATATTGATCTATGGCATCATACTCGCTCTTGATGGCAAGCTTAATCCTGTTTTTAGTTGAATCTGCGTACGGAACAAAATTACTTCTCCAAATCTTATTTGTTCCACTTTCTAGCTTAGGGTCTCCTCCAAGCATTATAAGTACCTCTCCAAGTTTTTGAAAATGATTCATTTCTACTATTGAAATGCCATGAAAAATTCCAGCTATCTTTTCATTTTCGATTGCTATATCTGCGATGGTAAATTGAGCTATAGCAGTAAATTCGCTTATGCAGGAAGCATAATCATCAGAAATGATCCTAGCATCCTCTCTGCTTTTCTTATTTACAGCTATTTTTGGATAGGGTAAATCAACGCAAAACTTTTTATTTTCAATTATATCCATTACTTTCACCTCCTGCCTTATAATATTATATTTTACAGGGGGTTATCTGTGACAAATATAAATCTATATATTTATGAATTTGAAATTTGTTACATCGAAAAGTCCTCTATCTGTTACCCTAATCTCAGGTATAACAGGTAAAGCTAAGAAGGAAAGGGTAATAAACGGCTCTAGCTTTTCATTTATCCCAAGCTTTTTCGCCTCATTAATCAATCTCTCTAAGGTCTCCACTACATAATCCATGCTTTTATCACTAATTAGTCCTGCAATAGGTAGCTCTAAAGTGGCTTTAACTCCTCCTGCTCCAACTACTGTAAAACCTCCATTTACTTTTTTAAGCTCCTTGATTGCAAGAAGCATATCTTCATCATTATCTCCAATAACAATTAAATTGTGAGAATCATGAGCAACAGTGCTTGCTATTGCTCCATTTTTTATATTAAAGTTTTTTACTATGCCAAGTCCAATGTTATTTGTAGCTTTGTGTCTTTCAATTACTGCAATCTTAGAGTAGTTATCATCCGGAGTAAATAAGCCATCCTTTACCTTCACTGCTGCAATCTCTTTTTTGGTTATTAGCTCTCTAGGTATAATACTTATCACGGTAGCTTTATCTTGAGAAAGCCTTATATTAAGATCCTCCTTTTTAATGTTTCTTATCCTAACTGTATTAAAAACATTTTTATCTTCAATTTTAGTATTGATAATCTTTGTGAGTTTCCCATTTTCACATATTATTTCTCCTCTAAAGAGTACCTTATCTATTTCAAACTCCTCAAGACTATTTAATATAATCAGATCTGCAGAATAACCTATGGCGACCGCCCCTAACCTTTTTAGTCTATAACACTGAGCAGTATTTATCGTAGCCATAGAAATAGCATCTATAGGATCAACACCAAAACTGATTGCTTTCCTTACGTTATAATTTATATGTCCTTCTTTTTTTATATCTTCTAAATGCTTATCATCAGTACAAAATACAGCTCTATTAAAGGGGATACCCTTAGTTAAGAGGCCCATTATTAATTTTTCCAGGTTTCTTGCTGCGGATCCTTCCCTAATTTGAAGATACATGCCTAATCTTAATCTTTCAATACCTTCTTCAATGGTTGAACATTCATGATCTGTCACCACCCCTGCTGCTCTATAAGCATTTAATGCCTTACCTGTGAGTCCTGGCGAATGTCCATCGATTATTTTATCATCGAAAAGATCTATCTTTTTTAGAAGATCCTCTTTACACTCTAGTACCCCTTCATAATCCATTACTTCTCCAAGCCCTAAAATATTTTCATTATTAACAAAGGCTGCAATTAGATCAGAATTTATGTGTGCACCGTTATTTTCAAAGTTTGTGGAAGGAACACAGGAGGGCATCATATAGAATATATTCATGGGAAGCCCCTTAGCTTGATTTATCATAAAGCTTATACCGTTAATTCCACATACATTTGCGATTTCATGAGGGTCTGCAATTACTGTGGTTGTACCCTGAGGAAGTACCGCCTTTGCAAATTCAGAGGGTGTAACCATAGTTGATTCTATATGAACATGACCATCTATAAGCCCTGGGCATATATACTTCCCTGTAGCATCTATTTCCTTATAACCTGAGTAATCACCAATTCCTATAATTAGATCCTTACTTATAGCTATATCACCTCTGACTATTTCTTTAGTAAAGACATTTACAATATTACCATTTTTAATTACCAAATCTGCCTTCTCTTCACCTTTAGCTATTTCTATCCTCACTCGTTTCATGGCTACACTCATATAAACTATCTCCTACCTATTATTTTATTAATATTATATATCTGTTTAGGCTTTTAGGCTATAATGTATTATATGATTTTATATAAGAGGTGAATTAATTGGGAGTTAAATATTACAAGGAATATGTTGAAATAATAGAGCATTTTGCAAGTGGCATAATGAGAATAGATGATTTTTACAAGTTTTTTGATATGACCCTAGAGGATTGGAACTTATCCTCTAAAGCTGATAGAATTGCCTTCGCAAGAACTATGGCAGATGACCTTCTTTATGCCTTAGGAAATGAGGCTGAAATTGAACTAGGAGGCGGCTCTGTAAAGTATGTACAGGAAGAGTTCTTAATTAAGATATTTAATAAAAATAAATTTGTATGTGAGATTTCTTTGTAATTATTACCTGGTAGTTAACTTGTATCCGTTACTTTTCCAATCAATAAAAAACAACCATAGATTTATGTAAATCAAATCTGTGGTTGTTTCCCGCTAAGCATCCCGACCTATGCTTAGTGGTTTCATTTAAATTTTTAAAACTTTCTTCACAATATCTGTGTTTTCTTTAATCTGGTTTTTATACTTCTGAAATACTCCAATCATAGCCATATCACATGGTTTAATATTCTCGTATGCTTCTCTTAAAAAGGTTTCTGCCACAGAAGGGATTTCTTCCGAACTCTTTCCAATAAATATTTGACCTCCGGCAAAAATCTTAAAGGCTATAAAGGGCTTCTTAACCTGCTTTATAACGTCGAACATAAGGAACCTATCTTCAGGATAAAACACTAAGGACTTGGACTTACCTGTAATAAAACCGCTCTGCTGCCCACGCTGTGTTCTACGCGCATTGTATAGGCAGGTTACATAGAAATCAGCATTCCAGTCCTCTTTTTCTGCTCGCAAAACTGTCTCTGGTACATGTGTGCCAAGACCGGTGGATACACCACTGTCCTTTATAAGCTTGATTCTCCTGCGCAACGTATCAATTTCCGCATTCTCACAATACAAGTCTGCTGTTCCTCCCTGATGATATATTCCAATGGGGTCGCATTTTAGCATCATTTGCAAATTAATTGCCAGGTCTAGGGCTGGGTATGTCTGAAACATGATATTCATCTTTCCACCATCATTTTTGTATTGTCGGATAACTCGCAATACAAAGGGCTCAGCCAGGGCCATATAGGTGTTGATTCCTCTTTCCTCAGCTTCGAACAGGGCTTTTACACAATTGTCAGCAGTATAGTAGTCAATCATCTCATCCCCACTGTGTATCTGCTCAATATATGAGTGACCATTGAATGGGTTGTCGCCCAAAATTAAACGGGTGACCTTTCTACCGAAAAAATCCACAGATTCTATCATAATCACTACCTCCTCAAAAATAATATATCCTTTGTGGACATACTAGATATCCCCTATTAAATTTCCATTGTTGAGCCTGTTTTCAGGATCAAATAATAGCTTTAGCCTCTTCATATCTAAAAGACCTTTCTGTCCATACATTATTTCCAGCATTTCAACTTTAATTTTACCAATACCATGCTCTGCAGATATGGTTCCATCTATTTCAACAACCTTTCTTGCCCAAGCCTTGTATAATTCTTTTCCTTTATAGTACTCTTCCATATTTCTTGGAAGTATATTTACATGAAGATGATTGTCACCTATATGTCCGAATATGACAGCTTCAAGTCCAGATTCTTTTAGGGAGGTATTATATAAATCCATAATATACTCTAAGCTCTCATCTGGAACTGCCATATCTGTTCCCAGTTTTGTTATTCTAGGTTCTATTTTCCTACGCTCATCTATTAAGCTATTTACTGCTTCAGGCGTAGCATGCCTAAAGAAATGCAATCTTTCCATATCCGAAGAATCTAGCGCAACCCAGGTGTGTTCTTCGCATCCTCCAGCTTCCTTCATGAATCTGCCAGCTTTAAATAGACTTTGAAGTGTCTCTTCTTTATTATCCCCCTGATATTCTATATAAACTGCTGTATTATAGTAATCCTTTATATCACCAAGATTACTGAATACTCCCTTATCCTCCTTCTTTTTCAGCAGAAGCTTTAAAGCTTCATAATTAAAAAATTCGATAGCAGTAGGTTTTAAAAACTTATTGTCAGTCTCATCCCTAAGCTTTTTTATATAGCTTATAGCCTCCTTTTCCTCTAAAAAAAAGGAGGTCATTCCACATATAAACTCAGGCTTTTTTATAAGTTTTATTTCAACCTCCGAAATTATTGCTATTGTTCCTTCTGTACCTATGAATAAATCTATTAGATCCATATTATCTAATGCATAATATCCAGATGCATTTTTAACCTTTGGCATATCATAGGAAGGAACCTCTCCACTTATTGTATCTCCATTAATAAGCTCTAATGAAAATTTTCTTCCTTGAAGAAAGCACCCTCCTCTTCTCACAAATGCACTTCTACCATCTACTAGTAATAGTCTAAGAGACTCTATATAATCTCTAGTTGAACCATATTTATAAGAGCAAGCCCCAGAAGCATTACAAGCTATCATACCTCCTATGGAAGCCGATCTTTCAGTAGGATCTGGCGTAAACATCCATTTACCTGATGTTTTAAATAGTTTAAGCGCTTCTAAGGACTCCTTCGACCAACCTTTAGTATCAAAGCTTTTACTTCTTAAGGTCTCATCTATATTAAGGAGCAATACCCCTGGCTGAAGCTTTAAAAAGAAGTTATCCTTTTCCTTATCATACACTAGTCCAGTAATAGAATTTAATTTGCTTAAATTTATAACATGGCCACTCTTTGGAACTGCTCCTGCTGTTATTCCAGTTCTAGCTCCTTGAATTGTTATTTTTTCAGTCTTAAAGAATTGAAGTATATCCTTTAATTCATCTTCAGACTGAGGAAAGGATATAGAATCTGCAGAGCCTAACTTTCTGGATTCATCCTTTAGATATCCTATATATTCTTCAGCTGGTAAGATTAATTTTTCTGCTTCCGAATCTTTTATTCGCGCCTGCATTGCTATCTAGCCTTTATTGAACTTTTTGAACGAGTTTCTTGAAGTTTTACGGTACTAGCCTTATGATCAAGAATATTTAATGAAAGTTCTATGCATTCAGCTGCTTCCTTAGGAGACATAGTTCCAACTGTAACCATATCAATATCTCTTATAGTGTTCCAAACAAAATTAAGTCCTTGAAAGGGTCTTAATTGTCCTGCAGCCATAGGCTTTATTGTCATTACAGGCTTTTTAGCATTTTGTATTACATTTGAAATCCAATCTACCTCAACCTGCATTAAAAATCCCATTGAATTATATAAAGAAATATAGGTTTCTACATCAAGGTTGCTTTCATCTGCATAAATTATAGATTCAGGCATATGAGTGCTTAAACCTGGTATCATATTTCTATCTCTAATCATTTTGCAAACGGTATCCATCTTTCTTAATTCTCTAGAACATCTGTCTACCATACTGTCAGTGGTGCTTTGGTGAGGCATGCAAAAAGTAGCTCCTAGCGCTGCTTGAATATCCAATATTTTTTCTACTTCCTTTAAATCGAAGCCGTTGATAGGGGTATTTCTGTCTACAGTTAGTGCGGGTGTAGATACAATTATAGCCTTAACTCCAGTTCTATCCTCTGCTTCTTTTATACCTTCAGCAAGTATTGGAGTTTGAATCTGACCCATTATTGTATCAACACCTGCCTTAAAAAACACTTCTACTATATCAGCAATCGCTTTTCTATTAGATATATGTTCCTTTATATAATCATCGTCTGCAACAGACGTATGACTATATCCTAAAAACCAATTCGTACCTATGATCATTCTAGATAATGAAACTCCTCCAACTATTGTTCTTGGAAACTTGTCCATTTTAACTCCTCCTAAGAAATATTTTATAGCATGTCTTTATTATACTATATATATTTTATTTGAAAATAGAAAATGCAAACATTTGAATATATATTATTAAAGTCTTTGCTATTTACTAAAAGTATACCTTTCTGATTATCTCCTTAGTAAAGACATTTACAATATTACCATTTTAAATTGCCAAATCTGCCTTCTCTTCACCTTTAGCTATTTCTATCCTCACTTGTTTAATGGCTACACTCATATAAACTATCTCCCACCTATTATTTTATTAATATTATATATCCGTTTAGGCTTTTAGGCTATAATGTATTATATGATTTTATTTAAGAAGTGAATTAATTGGGAGTTAAATATTACAAAGAATTTGTTGAAATAATAGAGCATTTTGCCAGTGGCATAATGAGAATAGATGATTTTTATAAGTTTATTGATATGACTCTAGGGATTGGAACCTCTCCTCTAAAACTGCTAGAATTGTCATCGCAAGAACTATGGCAGATGACCTTTTTTATGCCTTAGGGAATGAAGCTGAAATTGAGCTAGAATTATAAACTGTAAAAACATTTTTAAGGGGGTAATTTATTATTATGGATTGTAAAAATCAGGTTGTTAGGTTTTTAAAAAATAACAAGAATAGCTACAATTCTAAAGAGGCAACTATAGGTATTGACTCAGCTATAGATAAGATTGTTAGAGTTGTGCATAGTAAATCTGAAGAAAACGGAAAGATATTTTTTAATGATATTGCTCAATTTGGAAATCACATTCTTTCTAAGAGTGGTATGAGTTGTGGAATAGAACTAGTACAAAAATTTATAAAAGTTGGAGGCAATGCTCCAATTATGTCTAATGCACTTGGTGCTTTAGCTGTTAAGGTTAATTGTGTTTGTCCACTAGGAATGCCTGAGATTGATCCTATTTTTAAAAATCTATCTTCTA
>DATCIH010000027.1:0-9428 GCA_036507955.1 Clostridiaceae bacterium
TTTTGGCATATCCAAATTTAGTTTGCTGGTAATAAATGAATGTCATCATTGGAATAAACTTAGGTTATTTTTGTAATAATTCTAGAGTGTTTTGGCTTAACTTTTTTATTCAGTTTTTTCATAGCTAACTTTACACAATCATACTTAATTTATAATATCTTACTATTTATCATTTCGATTCCCAAAATGGAAGCTTCAGAGAACAGCTTAGACATTGCCATATGATATAATGTTTCGCACTCCCGACGTTTCTAAGCCTAGCCAGACCTAGCTTAATGGGTGGGCTGTTGGGGACATGTTGTTAGCTGATGGAAAATATTCTTCCTTTCTATTTATAGCCCTGCAACTTTCTCAAACAATCTTCCTGACTAGTTTTTCGAAATAAAAAACCATTTTAAGTCGTCAGTTGGGTTTATATAACTCTTATTTTGTGGATATCTTAATTCGTAGATTGCTTCTCCATTAGTTGAATATGCTATACCATTAAAATCATTCCATGGTATTGACTTATTCCATGAAAAAATAATAGGATTTTCTTTACCAACATACTTTCTTATTCTACTACCCTCAGACCCCATTTCAATATATTTTACATTATTGTCTAAGGCTTCAACTGCATAGACTGTACATTTTGTATCATTTCCCCACCCAACAACACTAATAGCATCATTACTATCATTCATGCTGAATCCAACCGAAGCACTCCACAATAACCCAAATCTTTTTGATATTATTGTCCGAGGACCTTTATTGGTTTTAAACAAATACACATTTCCCCAATTATAATTAACTTGTCCGATTAATTGGGCACCTTTGCTGATTTCAAAATTATTCTTAGCTGCTTGGAGTCCTGTAAATCTATATCCTAATCCCAAAAGTATAATGAAAATTATAGCTATTATAATAACATATTTGCTAACGTTTCTAATTCCCAACGCCGAGAAGCTTAGCGAGACTTCACTTTACTTCACAGGTGTAGGAGCTATCTTTTCAAGCCAAGCTGAATTGGAATTTTTTGTTAGATGAAGTCCGTAGGCACTACACTCTAAACTTTCACTATCCAAAACCCTTTTAGTGCACATTACATTAATTTTAAAGCAACCATTAAGATACCTTTGATTCAAATTTTAAGAAGATTATGCTTATTTTATGTATCAAAATGCTATATCAATCACACATTCTTCTCGTGTAGCAGTTTTATGTTTAAAATCAATTAAGTACTTATAGTCATGAGCAAATACGAGTGAATCTTTTAAGGTGATTTTCAAAATACAAGTGTTTATATCTTCTTCACAGATATGTTTATCATAAAAGGCACAGAATATCTGCTTTAATTCTTCTCTTAGTTCTCTGTTTTGTTCTTCGAGTGGATTACCGATATTTTTGCCTGTACCATGAGCTACAAACAGATTGTGATTTAATGCAACATTGGGATTTTTAGTAATTTCTTTCATCTTATTGCTTAAGTTATATGTCATAATATAAAAAGCATTTTCCTTATAATATGCGTTTATTACCCTGATATTTGCTTTATCGCCGTTGACCGTTGCAAGCGGCATAGCAACATCTCGTCCATATAATTCTTTCATAACCGTTATGGCTTCATTAAAGTAATTCATAACTTCCTCCTATTTTATAAATAAACTTTGCTTAATATAAACTTATTAATGTGAACTATATGTTTTTCATACAATCACATTGAATTAGCATTCGCTTAGACAGGATTTCATCTAACGTTTTCCTATTCCTGACGTCCCCCCGCCTTACAGGAGTTGTTCAAATACTAGATAGCTCTTATCTTGGATTTGAACGACTGCAACTCGGTTAGGCTGGAGGATGTGTGCAGCTAAAGGGAATGGATTGTTATCTGATGTTTCAAATCTTTTGCTATCTATGTGCGGGTAATTCGCACTCCCACAATTTCTTTCCTTATAATTTATAATATAAAAAAAGCGAATTAATAAATCAATTGTACATTACTCTCATTTTACTCAGAAATATTATTATTCATAAATTTTTGTGTCCAAGGGCAATTAGATAAACATTTTAAACAAGTACTACAGTGGTATACATCGACAATTAAATCCCTATTCACATCCGTATTCCATGTGGAACCATGAATAACCCCTACAGGACAAACATCCTTACAAACAGTACATTTCCTGCATTTAGGCATTACTATTGGCTTATTTTCAGTAGGTAATGATGCATTTGTCAATATGGTACACATACACAATGCACTTCCGTATTCCTGGGTAACTAACAAATTATTTTTCCCAATCCACCCCAATCCAGCCAATATGGCAACTTTTTTATGTGGAAGTGGAGTGGTTTTCGTGGTTTCATCATAAAATCCATGCAAACCAAGATTTCTTTCCGATTGAGCAAAGGCTTTGTATCCTTTTGCAATGATAAAATCAGCCGTCCATTCTGCAAGTTCATCAGCACGGTGTTCCTTTTCCCCAAACTCGGAATGATCTAATATATTTTCTTTTGATAGACGAAAAATATAATCGGTGCTTAGAACTATTCCTATCAAAATAGCAACACTGTACCCCCTATTTTCTATTGCGGAGAGCATCGATATATCAACAGCCTTGATAAAATTGACACCACGCGTATTTAACTCAGAAATTAACTCGTTTACCATATGCGACATCCCCTATTATCTTTCAGTTGTAAAACAATCTGTAGTTCCCACATTTTCACAATTACAGTTCATTCATTTTACCATTTAAGATAAAAAAATTTGATGCGTAACCATAAACTTGCTTAGATTTAAAATATCAGATAACGTCTCGTATTCCAGACATCCTTGAGCCTAGCCAGACTTGGCTTGGCTCAAGGATGTGCTTTGGCTGGTTTTCAAGTCAAAGCGAACTGGAGTGCATTGTTAGTTGAAGTTTCAGATTTTACTTCCCTTTAGGCGTTTATTTCATCAAATCTATTCAAAAAATAATTTCATATCATCAGTTGATTTAAATCCTATTTTTGAATAGATATTTCTAGCTTGTTCGGTTGCTAATAATGATATATTTTTAACTCCCTTATTCCTTAGCCAAGTAATAGACTCGTTCGTTAACTTTGTTGCATAACCATTCTTTCTATATTCAGGAAGTGTATATACGTCTCCTATAAATCCATAAAATGGCGTTTCAAAAAAACAATATGGTATATCACTTTTAATGAAAGCACCTGCACATGAAATAATTTTTCCATCAACTTCTTCAAAGAAATGTATTGCTTTTTGTTCTGAATACATTTTGATATATTCCTTTTCTACTATATTTCTAACATCTTCATGTAGCAATTTAATATGACCGCTTTCTTCAAACAATCTAAGTTTAAATTCACATATGAGCTTGATATCATTTATTGATGCCACTTTTATCATAACCTATCATCCTCCAATAAAACACTCTAGAAATAAACTACCATTCCCACTTATTTTCTAATCTTTAATTATACAAAATATCTTACTACGTAAAATAAACTTAAATAGATCTGAAATTTCAACTAACTATTGTATCCCCGATTCCAACTTCCGGGTATTCATTACGCTAAAGTTGGATACCCGAAGGTTGCTTCGGGTAATATTACTTTCTCTGCCATAATACCTTTAATTAATTTTACATCATTTTACATTAATTTATCAAGTGGACTTTGAATATTTGCTAGACTTTTTTGCGTTACATGGGTATATATTTCAGTAGTTTTAGAGCTTGCATGCCCTAAGAGTTCTTGAATATATCTTAAATCTACACCGCCTTCAAAAAGGTGGGTTGCGAATGAATGTCTCAAGCAATAGACCGACACTTTTTTATTTATCTTTGCTATCTTAATTGCATTCTCAAATATTTTTTCCACTGTCCTCTCTGTAATGTACCTCTTACTGTTTTGTCCTGAGAAAAGCCATACTTCCGGTTTATATAATGTATAGTATTTTCTAAGTTGCGTAAGTGCTATTTTTGAAAGTAGTGTATATCTATCTTTTCTTCCTTTTCCCTGAACCACATGAATTAACATTCTTTGACTATCTATGTCCTCTATTTTCAATTTAATGACTTCACCTACTCTTAATCCTGCTGAATAAATCATATAAAGTATTGTTTTATGCTTTTCATTTTTTAAAACTCCAAGTACTTTAGTAACCTCTTGAAAGCTTAAAATATTTGGAAGTTTATTTTCTTTTTTTGGTCTTGCCATTGAATCTATCCCTATGTTTTGCTTGAGTACTTCATTGCATAAGAATTTTATTGAGCTGATTGCTTGATTTACATAAGAATGAGATATACCTTCTTTTTCTAATAAGAATAATATATATTTTCTTACATCCTCATTAGATATTTCATCTAAATTCTTATTTATAAAACTAGAAAATCGTTTGATTTGACCAATGTAGGATTTCTTAGTCTTAAAGCTATAGCCCTTTAATTTTATATTCTCTTCCATTTTCTTAAGGATTTCTTTATTTAGAAGATTTTCCTCAAAATCAATCTTCTTTTCTTGGTTATTGAAAAGCTCTTTTAAATAATCTAAATTTACCTCTGTATAGGGTACTGTCCAAGTTTTATTAATAGGATTCCATTTATGTCCCTTTATACTTTTTATTTTAGTGATTTTTCTACGGAGTAATTGAAACTCACAAATAGAAGTTCCTCTGATTTTGATATATTAACAGACACATCCTCAACTCCCTTTGTAATATAAAAATGGTATAATATTAATTATTTGCATTCTCACCCTTTATCATTCATTAAATAGCAAACTAATGTTTTTATATTATATTGAAGATTGTTATAGTGCTTATGCTAAACGCTATTTTAGAATGTTTGTACATATGCTATTATTAGATAGCTTACTCTCTACTTTTTTAGTCTTGAAGTTATCAAATATAAAAGAATGAAAGTGAGAATTAAAATGTACATATTACCAAAACAAGCTCAATTATATAGTTTCTTGGACTTCTGCAATGAATCGACTTTAGTAAAAAGCATATTAGATTGTGGGGCTGGCGGGATATATCCACCTCTTGCTATCTTTTCAGAATATGGTTATGAAACTCATGGGCTTGAGTTATTTGATTCTATGTTGAAAAAGCTATATTGATTACATTGTTCAAAAGAATATGTAATCAATCCCTAATACAGTAAAAGGATATGGTAAAATGAAAGAAGCGATAAAAATTGAACCAATGTCAATTAAGGATTATGAAGAGATATTCTCTTTATGGAACAGTATACCTGGAATAGGACTTAGTTCTGCTGACTCAAGAGCAGCTATTAAATATTATTTGGACTAAATTAAATTGGAAGAAACGCTCAGATTTATTTGTATATTCTAAAGATAACTTATAAAACAAACGGAGGACTATATGAAAAACAAAACTTTTCTCAATGTTCTTGCTATTTGCCTTATTACTATATGGGGCATATCCTATTTGAGCATCAAAGTCGTGGTGATGGAGATCAATCCTGTATTAACTGCTTTTTATAGATTTTTCATAGCATCAATTATTATGTTTGTATTTTTGAAGTTTAAATACCCGAAAGAGAAAATATTAAATGAGGACAAATTGAAAATTGTTCTTGGAGGCTTCTTCGGTGTTGCTTTATACTTCCTATTAGAGAATTATTCAGTGTATTTCACAAGTGCAGCCAATGTTTCAATATTGATTGCAACCATTCCTGTGTTTACATTAATAACTCAAAGAATATTCTTCAAAGAAAAAATAACTATTCCTAAGATAGCTGGTACCAGCATAAGTATAATAGGCATAGTTTTTGTTATAGCTGCTAAAGGAGAAATCAATTTATTTTCAACAGGTTTAGCCGGAGATCTAATGGCCATTGGAGCTGCAATTTGCTGGGTTATCTATAATATGGTCTCCTGCAACTTTAAAGGCAAATATAAAAGTATTACAATTACCACATATCAGCTGATCTGCGGTTGTATATTTCTATCACCGTCCTTACTTATTTTCCCTATGAAAATCCCCTCACTTACAGCATCCCTTAATATATTATTTCTTGCAGTAGTATGTTCGGCAATTAGTTATGTTGTATATGTATATTGTCTAGATCATTTGGGTGCCACCATATTGACCAATTATATCAATATACAACCAATTATCAGCATACTTGCTGCAAAAATCATATTAAACGAAAGTATTACAACAAACCAGATAATTGGTAGTGTTATCATCATTTTAGGGGTATCAATCGTGACTAGTGGAAATTATAAGTATAATGAAAGTAATAATGCAATATAAAGTAGGTAAGGCCTCTTGAAATTATCTTCAAGAGGCCTTTTTCTTATTTTATTCCTGTTAATTTGCTAATGAGGACATTATTTAATGCATTTAATATTACTTGATCTAGAGTACCTGTCTGAAGATTTACAACATCTGTTCCTTTCATTCCCCAGTAGATAGGGACTTTAGATACAACTACAGGTTCCTTTAATATTGTCATGGAAACTGTTTTTGTAGAATCATAAGAAGCAGTACTAAGTTTATCTTTAGCATACACCTTTAAAGAGTAGCTACCAGGTGTTACAGGTGTATAGGTATAGCTTCCACTTAAACTATAATCTTGAGAATTAATTAAAAGATTATTATTATATAGTTTATATTTAAAGCTTGTAGGGGTTGTACTACCTCCTACACTTGAAACTGAAATAGTAACAGGTCGTTTTATATACATTGTGCCACTAACCTTAGTTGTACTTATAACTGGAATACTGTATGCAGTAAAGCTTTGAGTTGCTTTTACATCATATATTACTTGAGATATACTATCCTTTACATAACAATCCACTGTGTAAATATCTGCTATGCTTGGTACATAGTTTAGGCTATTACTTGTGGAGAATTCTTGTGTAAATATGCTGGCTCCATTACTTGTTACCACAAATTTATATAAGTTTCCACTAGGAGAACCATTTGTTGCAATTCCTGTTCCAATTATAGGCTGACCAACTAACATCACACTTTTAGTTAGGGTAAAGTTACTAATTGTTGGAGTATTGTATACAATAAAGCTTTGGGTTCCTTTTGCATCGTAAGGAGCCTGTGAGATGTTATCCTTTACATAATAGTATACTGTGTAGTTACCTGCTGCAGTCGGTACATAGTTTAAGCTATTACTTGTGGAAAAATCTTGTGTAAATACGCTGACTCCGTTACTTGTTACCACAAATTTATAAAGACTTCCACTTGGTGAACCTACAGTTGCGTTTCCTGTACTTGTTACCGTCTGACCAACTAATATTTCACTTTTAGATAAATTAAAACTACTAATAGTTGGAGTATTGTATACGGCAAAGCTTTGCGTACTTTGTGCATCATAATTCCCTTGGGATACATTATCTCTAATATATGCTGTTACAATATAATTTCCTGCCATGCTTGGTATGTAGCTTATACTATTATTTCTTGAATAATCCTGAGTATATTGTAAAATTCCATTTGCGCTTATTATAAATTTATACATAATACCATTTGGTGATCCATTACTTGCTATAATAGTAGAATTTAATGTTTGTCCTAGAAGTAAGGAGGAACTATTTAAGCTTAAGCTGCTAATAGTAGGTTTACTATATGCAGTAAAAGTTAAAGCCTTTTGATCATCAAAAGCAGAGGTTGAGAGCTTGTCTTTTATATATATACTTACATTATAAATGTCTGGAGTAGTTGGAATATAGTTTAAGCTGCTTAGCGTGGAGAACTCTGATGAATAAACCATACCTGAGCTATTGCTCACAACATATTTATATAGATACCCAACACCAGAACCACTTATGCCAGAAGCATTAATATTAATTCCTTGGCTTACTAAAATATTGGAAGTATTTAAAGCCACTGCTCCTAAACTGGCACTTAACTTTTGAGTAAGTGAGCCATTATAATAAAAATTCAAAATACTTTTATAGTCTTGTCCAGCTTTTGCTCTGTTTAAAGCCCCAATTTGACTTAAGCCAACAGCATGACCATTGCCCTTTCCAACAAAGGTATAAATATTATTTATGCTGTCAAAGGCAATACTATATAAAGAACTAGGTAAATCTAAAAATGTTTTAGTTTTCATTTTTGTTAAGGTTATCTTACTTTGTACACCAACAGCATCCTTGTATATAATATCTAAAACCGATATTCTGCCGCTATTGTACTTTGCGATTGTAGTCATATCTATCCTCAAAAAAACATCTGTAGTCTTGAGATATGCCTTTTGTTTTAATAATGTTTCGATTTGACTTGAAGTAAAAGTATAATTACCTGCAGGCCAAGCTTCGTTGTCAAAAGTGTCTTGCTTTTCAATTAGATAGGGTAATGCAGTAAACCATACGTTTTCGGAGGCTTCTGTATACCCGCCATCACTAGCTGCATAAAAGGCTTGTACAAGCGAATCATTATATAGCTGAACTTCTCCTTTAGTTTGATCTACTGCAGCAATAATATTAACTAATCCATCCTGTGCTCCACAATAAGCCTGACAATCTGGTCCGTCTGTTAGATCATAACCATCTACGTCAAAGGCTTTCAAATTAGATAAAGTATAATTTCTAGCAGCCACTGCTTGAGCTTTTAAAGCTTCTAAGGGGAAATAATTTGACATTTCATTTCCTACTACTCCTTTAAGATAGGTCTCTATGTCTAAACTGTTTATTGGAAATATTAAGCCACTTAATATTTTAAAACTAATATTTCCATGATAATTAGCGGTTTTGATGCCATTGGAAATTTTCATAGTGGAATTTATATCTACTGGGATAAATAATAGGGATGAATAGCTTGTCCCCAAATAAAGTAAATTTGCTCCATTAATTCCTATAGTATAGGTATTGCCAGTAGCTAATGTTTGTCCACTTAAAGTATACCCCCCGTTTAATGTGATAGTTAAGGATTTAGATGCTAAGCTTTTTAAGCCAATCCTTACATTACTGTAATAAGAACTGTTCTGATATGCTAGTACTTTATTAGGTATAACAAACATATATGATGAGATAAACATTGTTAAGATGATGAAAACTGACAATACTCTTTTGAACATCATTTTCCCCCTCTGCTTTAGTTATTAGTATTTTATCGACAGTTTTCAGTCCCCCTAAATACTTAAAATGCTGGATAAGTTGGTTATAAAACCCTTGATTTATTACAATTATATAATTTACTTAAATAAAAAAACAGAGATTAAAAATCTCTGTTTTTTATCACAGTGTTACAAGCACCACTTAAGAGCACTATATTAGTTTAGTTGCTAAAAACAACTAAAAAAATACTACTAGTACCCCTTAAGAGCACTAGTAACATTAACCTGGCAACTCCCTACTCTCCCACAGGGCTTCCCCTGCAGTACCATCGGCGCTTCGTGTCTTAACCGTCCTGTTCGAAATGGGAAGGGGTGTTTCACACGGGCCATTATCACCAG
>DATCIH010000028.1:0-31551 GCA_036507955.1 Clostridiaceae bacterium
TATTAAAAAGATATGGATTTAAATCTTTAGAATTAATTTGGAGATTTAATAAAATATATTGCTTTTAAAATCGTATAAATACGAATATAAAAAACATAGAAAGGAGTATGGTTATATTTTGTTACGATTTTTATAACCAGGGATAGTAATGGATGAGAACAAAATATTTGATATGTTAGAAAAAATCTATGGTGAGGTAAAAAATAATACTGATAGATTTGATAATGTTGAAACTGAGCTTAAAAACAATACTAATCGATTGGATAATGTTGAGAATATAGTTAAAAAAATAGGGATAAAGATAGATGGAGAACTAATTCCAGCTGATAAAGCCATATTAGATGGGTACAAAAATAATGCTGAGAATATAACAATCATTGATGATAAAATTGATAGACTTCAAATAGACGTTAATAGTATATCCATGAAAGTTTGTTATAATGATAGTAGAATTATTGAAATATCTAAGGACTTAAAAAAAGCAAAGTAAATATTACAAAAGGGGAATGATTTCTAATTATTCCCCTTTATGCACTAAGTGATTTCAAGAACTATATATCCAATTATAAACCCCTTCTAGGGATCTTAAATTTTATAGCTTTTTCTATTTCTTCTAAACCTCTTCTATCTTTTGGATCAACGAATAGACAAGTGTAACCTTCGTCTCCAGCCCGTCCGGTTCTGCCAATTCGATGAATATAGGCTTCAGTATTTTCTGGTATATCATAATTATAGATATGACTTACACCACTTATATCCAAGCCACGAGCTGCAACGTCTGTAGCTATTAAATACTGAAAATCAGCTTTTCTAAAGGCTTTCATAACATTTTCACGCTTCGACTGAACCATATCCCCATGCAACTTTCTACAATCATATCCCCGTTTGTATAGTACAATTTCCAGCTCATCCGCTCTCCTTTTGGTTCTACAAAAGATGATAGCCATGAAAGCATTATCTTGGTCTAAAACTGCACATAAAGCATCTTGTTTTCCTCTATCTGTAGTTTCTACTACCAATTGCTTAATATTACTAAGGGTAACTTCTTCTTTCCCAATAGATATCTCTACAGGATCCTTCATATATCTATAAGCCAGCTTTTTTACATTAGAATCAATGGTAGCAGAAAAGCAAAGAGTTTGATGCTCTTTGGAGGTTTGTTTTATAATGTTTTCAACATCATTTTTAAAACCCATGAACAGCATTTGATCTGCTTCATCGAGTACTAAGGTTTTTAGTTTACTAAGATCTACTGTTTTACGTTCAAGATGATCTAAAAGCCTACCAGGGGTTGCAATGATTAAGTGAAGGTTTCCTTTTAATTTTTTTAGTTGTGAGCCAATATCTTTACCACCATAGGCGGCTAAAATGTTTATATCTTTACCTTTCTTTAGCTTCATAGCTTCCTCAGTTATTTGAATAGCAAGTTCTCTAGTGGGAGTCACAATTAATGCTTGAACTGCATTTATGTCTTTTGATATATTTTCAAATATAGGAAGCAGAAATGCCAAAGTTTTGCCAGTACCAGTTTGTGCTTGGGCTATAACATCTTTTCCTTCCTTAATTAAGATAATACTATCCTCTTGAATTGGAGTTGGAGTTGTAATACCTGAGTTATTTAATACCTTTACCAAATCTTCATTAATACCTAATTCTATAAAATTCATTATTTCCTACCTTTCATAACTAACCTAGTGATAATAATACCACAAACAAGTTAAAGGAGTACTACAATTTATATTAATTAGTGGGTATTAAAGGATAATTACAAGTAAATATTGAATAAGAGAAAAGTGAAGGACATAAATACTATCGAGAATGATTGGAGAACTTAAAATGAATAACTCAAAAACTATATCTGGACATTTGTCTGCCTTTATCACCGTGCTGATATGGGGGACAACCTTTGTATCAACAAAAGTTTTATTAAGAGATTTCTTGCCAATCGAAATTCTGTTTTTTCGATTTGTAATTGGCTATATCACTTTACTTCTAGTTTATCCAAAGAGAATCAAAATGGTAAACCTGAAACAAGAATTATATTTCGTAGTGGCCGGATTATTCGGGGTAACGCTGTATTTCTTACTAGAAAATATTGCTTTAACTTACACCTTCGCGTCTAATGTTGGTGTCATTCTTTCAATAGTACCATTTTTTACTGCTATTTTAGCCCATGTATTTTTAGACTCAGAAAAGCTAAAGTTACGCTTTCTTATTGGGTTTATAGTGTCAATAATAGGCATTATCTTAATTGGATTTAATGGGAAGGTTGTTTTAAAATTAAATCCTTTAGGGGATATACTCGCCATGCTTGCTGCAATTGTTTGGGCTGTTTATTGTATTATAATGAGAAAAATCAGCGAATTTCAGTATAATACTATAGGTAGTACCAGAAAAGTGTTCTTTTATGGATTGCTTTTTATGATACCAGCTTTATTTATATTTAAATTCAAGCTTAGTTTAGAAAGGTTTACTAGCCTTCCAAGTCTTTTAAATATTTTGTATTTAGGGTTTGGAGCTTCTGCACTATGCTTTGTTACTTGGAATTTTTCAGTTAAGATTTTAGGAGCGGTTAAGACTAGTGTATATATTTACATAGTGCCGGTGATTACTGTAATTGCCTCTGCTATTCTGCTTCACGAAAATATAACTGCACTTGCAGTGGTGGGAACAGTATTTACCCTAGCAGGACTCTTTATTTCAGAAGGAAACCTAATTTCAAAGTTAAGAAGGAGATATGTTATAAGAGAAAAAGATGAAAATATTGGAGGCTTATGAGCATAAATTATATAGCTTTAACTTAACAAAAAAGTATAGCGTTCTCAAATAGAGAGAGCTATACTTTTTTATATTAGTTAATTATTAATGCAAACAAGTTCAATATAAATGGATACCATTCCTTCTAGCCTTACAAAGTTCGAAATAGAATGTAAGTTTGCATAATTTTAATGAGTTAGCAAATACTATTTCTGTAGGAATTTATGTTATAATAAAAGGAGAAATAGGTATGACAGGAATTGATCCTAAGGTGGATTTTATTTTCAAAATAATTTTTGGAAATGAGGATAATACAGATATTTTATTAAGCTTTCTTAATTCAATTTTAAAGCTAGAAAAGCAGAATAGGCTTGATAAAATCGAGGTTTTGAATCCATTTATAAAACGGGAATTATTAGAAGATAAAACTTCAATCCTTGATATAAAAGCAAAGACTATAATAGGTGAACTAATAAACATCGAAATCCAATTATCGAATAAATATAATATGGATAAAAGAAGTCTATATTATTGGAGTAAGCTCTATAGTGGACAGTTATCTGTTGGAGAGGACTATAAGCAATTAAAGAAAACTATAACTATTAATATAATAAATTTCAACTATCTTGACGGTAAAGATTTTCATAAGGTATTTCATTTAAAGGAAGAAAGCACAGGAAAAATACTAAATGATCAACTTGAGATACATTTTGTTGAGTTACTAAAGGTTCCTGAAGCTACAAAGGAAGAAAGAGACCCCTTACAAATGTGGTTACAATTTTTAAAGTATGAAAATAAGGAAGTACTGGAGGAATACGCCATGGCAGACCCTGCTATAAAAAAAGCTATTAATGTTTTAGATCTATTGAACAGAGATGTTGATACTAAGGAATTATATGAGATTAGAGAAAAGGCTTTAAAGGATGAGACTTCAATGATCAATGGAGCTAAATTAGAAGGAAAAATAGAAGGAAAATTAGAAGACGCTGCAAAGATGCTTGAAAAAGGATTAAGTGTAGAGGACATAATGGAAATTACGGGTTTAAAAATCGAAGAAATTAAAAAAGTAATGTAAATCTAATAAGCAATAAGTATATTAAATTAGCATTTAGAAATATAGCTTTAACTTAACAAAAAAAGTATAGTGCTCTCAAATAGAGAAGGCTATACTTTTTTATATTATTCAATTATTAATACAATTAACTAGCCCTGTTTTTATGACTCTTTTATTAACCTATATTTAACATAATGTATGTTGTTCAAGATTGCCTATAGCAATATTATAGGAGTATAGACCAATATATTTAAATTATTTTATTTAGCAAAGGGGTTGCTAATTATGTTAAATACTAAATACATAAGCTCAAAAATATTGGGTGGTGGCAAAGCATTTATTAAAGATACTAAAATCGGAGAGAAGTTCACAATCAGTGAAATGTCCGCTGAAGAAATACAAATAGAAACCTCCCTCCAATTAGATATAGATACAATAGTCAAATTAAAAATAAGGCTTGATTCAATTCTATTTGAGATAAACATAAATGCTTTGGGGAAGGTAGTAGAAAAACAAGAAGAAGCCCAGATTTATAAAATAGAATTTATAGATATGAAAGATAATGTTAAAGAAGAAATTGATGATATTATTAGGCGCAGTTGCAATTAAGATTAGTAGTAAGGTTAATTAAGAAATTCAACAACGCCAAGGGTTATAAGCAATATACCCGAGATTAAAGGGGCATATTTACCCAAAAGTTTACCTAATACATGATTACCTATAGCTTCACCAAATATAATGGTAAGAATACTTAATATAAAGGTAGCTATTACTGTAAGGTTAAGGTTAACTCCTGATATACTGGCAGCCACTCCTGTGCCTAGATTGTTAAATGTTAATCCAAATGCTACAAGTAAAGCTTCCTTGAAATTTATATCATGAGAGTTATCTAAATCTGATTTTTCAGCATATTCCAGCATATCAGATATGTTTTTCAACGCAAGCTCTTTTGATTTGGTATTAGTTATAAGTTTTATTATACTTTGGGTTACAAAATATATTCCTAAAACAATAATTATTCCAGCACCTAAATCATTAGCTATAGAGCGAGATAAGTACATTGATATATACACTCCGATTGACATAGACAGAAATGTTCCTATAGATGTAATAACAGCTATTATAAGATTTGAAATTATTCCTATTTTTATTTTCTTTATTCCGTAAGCAGTCCCTATAACTAGATTATCTAAGTTAGAGGATAAGCTAAATAGCAATGCAGATAAAATCAATGACATAAATGACCTCTTTTTTATGACTTACATTATAATGTATGAATTAAACCTTTTATGGTGATTAGTAATTAGCACAACTAATAGCATATATTTTAACTCCAAAATAGGCAGAGGGCTTGATGCAACCTTCTGCCTATTCTTATCATATAATATTTAGTGAAACTTAAATTTTTCAACTTCACTTAAATCACTTTTTAGGAATATTACATAACTAAGTTTATTTTAAAGTGTCTTTTAGATAGTAGATGTTATTTCTATTACCATTCCAAAGATCTCTCCAAGGAACTTCGATTTTATAATCTTTAAAAATATCCTTCAACTTTTTGTCTGAAATTCCATCAGAATAAACATCAATTCCATCAGAATATCCCTTTTTACCATCGGAGTAATATCTTCCTAAAAACTGTACATCACTATTTGATTTATATAAATATTCTTGAAGAGTATCCCTTTCAATTTGAACATTTCTTATTACTAATAAAGGGGTAACAACCTTAACTTGTACATATATATACCTACAATTAGAACGAGTTTTCTTTTCTAAAGGAACAGTGCTATACTTAATAAATAGTTCATAATCTTTATCAGTTACAGGTCTAATTCCCGTTGTTATATATACCTTTGGTGTGATAAAAGTGACCATATTTATTATAAATAGTAAAAATAGTAAAAGTAATAAAATTCCAATAACACAATTTTTATTTTTCATAGAAACACCTCATTATTCTAAAAGATATTAATGCAGTTTAGCATAACATTCTACTATGTCGTATGATTGTGTTTTAAGAATATACATAACACTGTATAAAATTATAACATGTCTTCTATATTCTTGAAATGACATAGAAAGAGTTATTTAATAATAAATATAAAATTATCACTATTGTTAGCATACCAAATAGTATGTAAGAAATATGCTTCCATAATCTTATGGAAGTAAAAATTTCAATGATAATTAAATGTTAATAAGTATGCTGGTTTGATAAATAACCATGATAAATACAGCATTACCAATAAAAAATAACCTGCTAATTAACATTATAATTGGCAGGTTATTTTTTATCAAATACACCTCGAAAACCACCCCGTTGATTACTCAAGACATGCCTTTTTTCACAACAATGTGAAGTTATTCTTTATCTACAAATGTATGCTTTTGAATTTGTTCAATAATTAATTTTATCTCAGCCATTTCATCGCTGTGATTATTTCTTTGCTCTTTTGCAAAATCTTGTTCTTCTCTAATCATACTAATTTCATTCATCACAGTATCATGAGTTTCTTGTAATAGTTTGGATTGCTTTGCACCTTGCTTATTAGTTGTATAGCCAAGAAGTGGTAATGCACAAGCTTGCAATACTGCAGTACTCATGTATTGAATCCAACCAATTAGTGTGTTTGGTCTCTCAACTATTAATGGTAATAAAACTAAAAAAGTAATAAAATAGAACAATACCATGGAGGATAACCCATTAGATAAATTATCTCCTAACCAATCATTAAATTTTTTCATAATACATCTCCTATCTAACTCTTAATACAAACACACTAGGGGTAAGACCTCCACTTTCAAACTTTATCTCATCAATAAGCTTAAGTTGTTTATTATCTATTAAACAATCTTTAAGGAGATTCTTTTCTACAGTATAAAGAAATACCATTCCTCCTGGCCTTACAAATCTAGGAATTCCATTTATAAAGCCACTATATAAGTCCTTGTTAAGGTTATTAGCTCCCCCTCTGCTTTCAAAGGGCATATTTGTAATCATCTCATCAAATAGGCTTAAAGGAGAGAATTCTAATATATCTTTAGCAAGCAATGCTATATTCAAATTAGCTAGGGTAGAATTGATTGTAGCAGCTTCTATAGCTGCTTTATATATATCAACTCCTGTTAAGGATAAGAAATCCTTTGCTTTAGCTCTTTCAACAAGCATTGTCCCAGTTCCACAAAAGGGGTCTATAACCTTAGCTGTAGGTTTTAGCCATTTCTCTATAGCTTTAATTACAATTGCTGCTGTTATAGGATTTATAGATGCAGCTAAGACCTTTTCTCTATAGTCAAATCTTTTATCTCTAAAGGAATATAGCTTCATAAACACGCTACACAATTTCTTTTTCTCGATTATTCTAATCTCCACTTCATAGGAGGAGGGACTATTTTTTAGGCTACCGCTTGAAAGTTCATCTAGTTCTCTAGCTAAACTTTTTACAAACTCAGATCTTTCACTATTATCTTCCATAGTGTTAAGTTCCACTCTATAGCAAAAAGGATCCCCATTAACTATTTCATGACTTTCCTTCAGTAAATCCACAACCTTGGATTTTATGATTGCATTAGTAATAACTTTGTAATCGAATTGTAAATTTTTGCAGTCAGTCAAAGGATAAAGCAGTTCATAAAAAGTCCTACAAGAGTAAACTTTATCTAAATCCATCTCACGTATAAGTATGCCATCATTTACAAGACTACCCTTAATGGATTTTTGATAAAGATCCTTTAAAGTAGTCAAAAATTGATCATCCATAGCGGTGAGCACCATTGGTACTGGAGTTTTAAACCCCAAAAATGTATGGGGCGGGGTAGGAGCTAATTTAGTGATTACTTTGGTAAGTGAAAGTTTTTCCTCAATAATATGCTTTTCATTCTTAACTAATGAAAGGGTGTCCTCAGAAGCTTTTTCCTTGATTAGAAGAGCCTCAAGTATATCCTGTAACCTAGCTGCATCAGATGTGTCACCACAATTTCCTATGGCAAGTACATAGGAGGATCTTACAAATAGTTGGGTTTCAGAGTCATAAGCTGTATATAAAGCCTCTAAATAGTCAGCATCAGCCATTTCACCAATAATGCCACAGGCATTTTTCCTTACCTTTGGATCGGAATCCTGAAGAAAAGCGCTAAGTTTCCCCTTAGAATTGCCCATAACTCTTTTAAATATACCTCTTGGTTTTTCTTTCTTTAAAATATCCCTTAGAACAGAAAGTATTGCTCTTGGATTATCTCCGTTTACTGCTTTTGACCATAATTGGGGAAGGTTATTATTATAATCTTCGCTTAGTTTATTTATAATTTCAGCTCTCTTTTTATCATCCGCAGTTTTTAGATTTTCTAGAAGAGCTGGAATATCGTAATTCATTTCTTTCATTAATTCACCTCTTACGCTTGAATATATATCTATTATTATAACATATAGTAACGTATTCTATTTTATCTATAATGAGAAAAGAAATATAGTGAATTTAAGGGTGTATTATTACTACTAGAGGGGAAAGATAAGATGAATTATTGATACCAAAAATATAATAATAATATATTAATGTGATAAAATGTAATAGATGGAGTTCTCTGTGTGTTGTTTAATGCTCTAGTTAAGTTTATAATGTTGGCAAGTTATGTTATCAAGTTAGGATGGCTATATAATAAATCTGATTTGCATAACAAAGGCTAAAGGGAGTCAACAGGTTCTCTTTTCAACTAACTAAAAGCAATCGTATAAGATAAATTTGAAAGGAGATTTTTATATGGGATTTTTTGGAATGCCAAAAGAAATAGGTATAGATTTAGGAACAGCAAATACTTTAATATTTGTAAAAGGAAAGGGAATTGTATTAAGAGAACCAACTGTTGTGGCAATAGATACAGTAAGCAAAAAGGTTTTAGCCGTAGGACTTGAGGCTAAAAATATGATAGGTAGAACACCGGGAAATATTACAACTTTTAGACCGTTAAAAGATGGGGTAATTGCGGATTTTGATATGACACAGCAACTGCTTAAAAGCTTTATTGGAAGGGTTACAGATAAAAATTCTTTCTCAAGATCTAAGATTGTAATTTGCTATCCTTTAGGAGTTACTGCGGTGGAAAAGAGAGCAATTAATGAAGCAACAAATTTAGCAGGAGCACGTAAAGTTATGCTTCTTGAGGAGCCTATGGCTGCTGCAATTGGAGCAGGTTTACCGGTAAACGAACCTATTGGTAGTATGATTGTTGATATTGGTGGAGGTACGACTGAGGTGGCGGTTATTTCTCTTGGGGGAATTGTAGTAAGCAATTCTATAAGAGTGGCCGGAGATGAATTGAATGAGGCTATTATTAGTTATATTAAAAAAGAATTTAATCTACTAGTAGGGGAAAGAACAGCTGAAAATATTAAAATTGAGTTGGGCTGTGTTTATAAGGATGAAAAGAAAGATAAAACTATGGAAGTGGTAGGAAGAGATTTATTAACTGGTCTTCCAAAAGTTATTCTTGTTACAGAGAGTCAAGTAAAAGAAGCTTTAAAAGATCCTGTAGCTTTGATAATTGAGATAATTAAAACTACATTAGAGCAAATCCCTCCAGAGCTTTCTGGAGATATAATGGATAGTGGAATAATGCTTTCAGGAGGTGGAGCACTTTTAAAAGGTTTAGATAAACTTATATTTAATGTTACCCACATACCTACAAACATTGCAGAATTTCCTCTTGATTGTGTTGCAATTGGAGCAGGACAGTGTTTAGAGATGTTAGATAAGGTTGAGGAAAGATAAGTTTCAACATATAAAGGATTCACATACTTCTCTATATTATGTCACATACTTAAAAGCTTGTGGCATTTTTTATTTTCTTTGATAAAGTGAATGTTATTACAAATTTAAATAATAATTTCATAAATTACATAAAGTGCTATTTATATATGGTACTATTGAAAGTAGATGTAACTTTTATATAGATAGAAGGGGGGGAAGGTAATTGGGGAATTATACAAAATACAACAAACAGATTCCACATATTGTAGAAAATAAGGGCATAATAATTGAAGCAAATAAAGAATTTTTTGATTTCACAGGTTTTAACAAGAAAGATATTTTTCATAAGTCCTTAACGAGTGTATGGATTGAGCTGCTCCGTGTTACAGTAGAGCCATACCATATGGAAGATAGAGAAGCCTTCCTATTCACAAAAGCCGGTGATGCAAAGTTAGTAGAGATAAAAACTAAAAAGAATATTAATAATAATTGTATTACTTACACTTTTAATCCTACATACTGCAATATTTTAGATGAAAATTTCCCTTTTTTAATTGAACACAATGAAGGGACAGATCACTGCATTGCCTTACTCAATGTCCCCAATTTCCTAATTCTTAAGGCAAACAATCAATATTTTGATTTAATCAAAAAAGAAAAAATTGATGCTGTAGGCATAGATTTAAAAAAAATAGTAAAGGGTTTTGAAAATAGTCCTGGGCATAATGTATTCAAGAAAGTATGTGAGAGTGGAGAACGTTATTATAATAAGGAGTTTAAGCTATTAAATCCAACTATGGATAACGGTATATATTGGAGCTTTTTAGTTAGTCCAATTTTTATAAAAGCAAAACTAAAGTATTTGATTGTAATTTTAAGAAATCTTACAGAGGATTTAGAAAATAGAGATTCTCTTATAACTAGACATTCCGAAAACGAAATGAAAATAAAACAACAAAAAGAACAACTAGAGGCTGTTATTGAGAACATAGCTGATGCCCTCGTAATTTATGATAAGATGGGTAATTTTACTCATTTCAATGCTGAGGCTCGTAAACTATATGCTGAAATTAATTATCAAAATACAAGAGACAATGTACATAATGGATTTGATTATTTTGATTTAGAAGATAATATCATACCTAAAGAAAATCTCCCCTCTGTAAGAGCTTTTAAAGGTGAAACCATAAGGAATGAAAGAATAGTTATTAAACGACCTAATAGGAATCAAGTAACTGAAATTAATGCTACCCCTATATATGATGATAAGAATAACTTGGCTTCTGTAGTAATATCTCATAGAGATATTTCTGAGGATATAAACAATCAAGCACATATTAAGAACCAACAGGAGCAATTATTAATCGCAGAGAAGGAGAAAATTGAAGCCCTTAAAGAAGCATATAGGGTTAAAGATGAGTTTTTTTATCTAATTACTCACGAATTGAAAACTCCCTTAGCAATCATAAATATGGCATTGCAAGCAATTGAACTTTTATGTAAGGGCGAAATTTCAGAAAGAGTAAACAAGTATTTAAAGACAATTAATCAGAATACAAATAGGCAGCTTCGTTTAGTTAATAATTTACTTGATATAACTCGTATAAATTCAAGTCAAATGAAAATAAATAGAACAAACTTTAATATTGTGTATGTTATTAAAGCAATTGTGAACTCAGTACAATTATATGCAGAACGCAAAAATGTGAAACTAAAATTTACATCCGGATTATCAGTAAAGGATATTTACTTTGATGAGGAGAAGCTAGAGCGTATTATACTGAACCTTTTATCTAATGCTTTAAAGTTCACCCCTAGTGGAAAATCAATCACTGTCACTTTATCCATGAAAAAAAATAAAGATGCAAGTATGATGTGTATAAGTGTGGAGGATGAGGGAACTGGTATCCCTATTGAAAAACAGAAGATTATTTTCGAACGATTTGGACAAGCAGACACAACTTTGTCTCGTCAATCTGAAGGTACTGGACTTGGACTTTATCTAGTTAAACTTCTTGTAAATGTTCTGGGTGGAGAGATATCTTTGATAAGCAAAGTAGGCAAAGGCAGCACCTTTACGGTACTGCTTCCAGCAACTAAAGCGTTAGATATTGATGAAATAGCGGCAGGTAAGGAAGCTAATATGAATTTGACAAATGGTAACAAAAATATTATTCAAACTGCTATGATTGAGTTTTCAGATATATATTTTTAGAATATACATAAATAAGAAATAATGGCTTAGGAGAGGATATTATGAGAAAGTTAATAGTTATTTTTATAATCCTAACAGTTATGCTTACCTCAGCCACTGGGTGTATTACTGGTAAACAAGCCTCCTATGCGGATGTTTTTACACTGGAGGATATAATGTATTGTGCCACCTCTGAAGAGGTAATAACGGATGACAAAATAATAGAAAGCCAAGTGGGAACAATAAAATTTACTTTAAGTGAAAGCAATAAAAGTCCTACCGCGAATTTAAAGAATGGTGAGGCTGCTTACTTAAAGGTTGGTACAAAAATATATTCCCTGAAGGATCTTGATCAGAAGATAGCTGTAGCTGCCCAAAATCAAGGAAAATGGATACTTTATAAGGCAGTGTCAGAAAATAACAGTGACGCAAAGTCAACTGGAAATGGTATTACTGAGGACACTTTTAAAGCTACTGCCTTGATAGTTGGAAAACAAGGCACTGCAGAATTAATAAAGATAGAAGATAAAGAAAAGATTAAGAAAGTTATAGACAGTATAAAGCTTGGAGAGGCAACTACGGAAAGCCTAAATTATCCAGAAGGAAACATGTATACTTTTTATTTTGAAGTTCCAGATACGAAGGGCATAGGCCAAATAGCCTACAAATATTATTTGAATTTCCAGGATGTTAATCTGGAGGGCTATGTGAGAAGATTTGATAGCACTTATAAGGTGGATAGCAGTGTAAATAAGATAATCACTGAGCCCTTTGGGAATCCAGAAACTATTTATGATAGTAAACTTGGTGGAAAGCAGCAGATTTATGATATCCTTGGGGACGGTAAACTAATATTGAGGAAAGTAGTAAAAGAGACTCCTTCGGAAAAGTTCACGGTTAAGGTACTTGAACAAGGAGAAGAAATATGGCAAAATGGAAGTAAACTTAAGGATACTCTTCCGGGTAAGTATAAGGTCGAAATATTCATGAAGGATACAAAGCTTCAAGAGAAGATACTTAATGTATTAGCTAAAAATCAATTAAAGCTGCAGGGAGTATCCTCAGTTAGTTCATCTACAGCAGATGGAGGGGAGTCATATGTGCTATACTTGAGTTATGATAAAAAGCCGGAGCTCGGCTTGATGGAAAGTGCAGATAGCTTTGTGTTAGTTGCTACAAATTAGAGTAGAGAAAGCCTTTCAACGACAAGAAAAGAGGTTACATATGAGGAAATATCTATTTCAATTAGATAAAAAATTATTAGATTTTAATGCTATGCAGATGGACAAAACATTACAGCACTTGTTTAGTTATGAATTAGATAGCAGTAAAGAAGTGTTAATAAGCAATGAAAAGAAATTATCTAGGAGTTTTAAAATTAATAGAGAAGAAAAGCTTTTAGAAGGAAGAGGAATAAAGGGTTTCTTTAAAGATTATGACTCTGAATTTTTATATATAGAAAAACTAGCTCAAGGCGAATATGGCGTATCTGCATGGGAATCAGTAAACGAAAAAATGATAAAAAGCTATGATGTAAAAATAGATAATATAATTCGACTTGAAACAGTTCTCAAAGCTATGAGTTACTTAAAAAAAGGTGATGAAAAATGGTTTCAAATACAAAGTAAAGCTTTAGAGTTTAACACTTCTACCTTAAAAGATGAATTAATATCTTTGCCATATTTAAGAGATATTAATATGTATAATTATCAGATAAAAACAGTAAAAGCGGTGCTAACTAAATTCCGAGGCAGAGCACTCTTTTGTGATGAGGTAGGTCTAGGAAAAACCATTGAGGCAAGTATAGCTATGCAGGAATACATAATGAGGGGCCTGTGTAAAAAGATCTTGATTTTGGTACCACCCTCTTTAGTTGAGCAATGGCTAACCGAACTTAAAAGAAAGTTTAATCAAGATTTCATATCCTCTGACAGTCCTGAATTTAAAAGTAAGGGATCCGGTGCCTGGTCACATTATAATAAAGTGATTGCATCTATTGCTATAGCCAAGAGAAAAGGAAATAGCAATATAATTTCAAATATTAAGTATGATCTAATAATCGTTGATGAAGCGCATCATCTAAAAAACAGAAATACAGTGGCTTGGAAGTTCGTAAATAGTCTGCGGAAAAAGTACATATTTCTACTTACCGCCACTCCAGTACAAAACAACTTGGAAGAACTTTATAATCTTATTACATTACTTAAACCAGGGCAGTTAAAAACTTATAGCTACTTTAAGAAGACTTTCATTAGTGACAAAGAAGGGCTAAAGGCAAAAAACGTGGATAAACTGAAGGAATTACTTTCAGGAGTTATGATTAGGAATAAGAGAAGTGACGTGGATATCAAATTTACAAGGAGAAATGCAGTTACTATAAATACTACCTTAAGCTCAGAAGAACGTCTACTTTATGATAGTTTAAGTAGCTTCATAAAAATGCGGTATACTAAAGAATCAAAGGTACTAACAAAATTTGTTTTGAAGAATTTGCAAGAAAAGATGGGAAGTAGTTTTCTTACTCTTGTGCCAACCTTGGAAAGATTAACTCAAAACGAGAATTTAGATATTGATGAAAAAATAGCAGTATGCAACTTTTGTGACATCGCTAAGGAAATAGCAATATATGAAAATAAGAATAACAGCAAGGCAAAGCAGCTGCTCAAGATTATTAAGGAATTTAATGATAAAGTTATTGTGTTCACAAAATATAAAGAAACTCAAAAATTTATCTCTACGTTTTTAAGAGAAAATGGATTCAACGTAGCTGAATTTCATGGACAACTTAAAAGACGGGAAAAAGAAGAGGAAATAGAGAAATTTAAAGCTACGGCTCAGGTACTTGTAAGTACAGAAGCTGGAGGAGAAGGTAGAAATCTTCAGTTTTGTAATTGCATAATAAATTTTGATCTACCCTGGAATCCCATGGCTATTGAGCAAAGAATAGGAAGAATTCATAGAGTAGGCCAAACCAGAGATATTTATGTATATAATTTGGCTTCAAAAAATACCTTAGAGTATTATATTTTGGACCTCTTAGATAGGAAAATAAATATGTTTGAGCTGGTGGTGGGTGAAGTTGATATGATCCTTGGAGATATCGAGGATGAAGCAGATTTCTCAGACATCATAATGGATGCTTGGGTAAGATCAGAGGAAGAAAAGAATATGGAGGAGGAAATAGATCTAATTGGAGAGAAGCTTTTAGAGAATAAACGACAATACTTAAAGGTGAAAGAGTTGGATGATAACTTATTTGGGAACTCTTTTGAGATGGAATAGAAGGGGTGATAGGAGATGAATTTACAAAACTTTGTTACTTTAGTAATTGAAGCTTTGGGAGGAATAGTTGAACCAATTGAATATGCTCTTTGTGAAGCTCTTATCCCTGAAGAATACAAGTACCTATTTCAAGGAAAAAGTGAATTATTATTGGCCTTTGACTTTGAAGTTGCGGAGGAAAACCCTGAGGCTGAGTTCGTCACCTTTGGAAGCTATGTTTTGGATCAATTGCTTCAAATAATTAAAGAAAAAACAATAACTACTGTAAGATATGTGATTGTAGATAACCTAAAGGTGTCAAATCCACAAGATAAAATCAAAAATTTTCTAAAGCTGGATAGGGCAAAAATAGAAATTATAGAAGAAAATACGGTTTTGATAGCTTTTGCTGCTTTTAATTTTATTACTGGGTACACCGTAGAGGAGCGAATAGAGGAACGGAATGAAATTTGGATAGATATGACGAGCAATACGATTTCTAATGAAATGCTAGATAGTAAAAACAGTATATTTTATGAGGAAAAATCTAAAGAGGTTTATAGCGTGGATGAATTAGTTCCAATACTAAATGCTTTTGAAACCGCTTATAATAGCTTAAAACAGATAGTTGAAATGCAAAAGCTTGAGTATAAAGATGATGACATTCTACATAATGAAATTAGCAGAATAGAACAATATTATGAAGATCTTTTTAGAGAAAACAGGAAAAAAATGCAACGTAAAGGCGCAGATGATGAGAAGATTAAAGAACTTAAAGCTAAAGAGGAAACGCTACAACTTGAAAAGCAAAGACAGCTTAAGGAGATTACGGAAAAGTATTCTGTTGTTTCTGATATGGCATTAGACAGTGGTATCATATATTTTCTTCCTGTCCTTGAGTACAGAGTAAAACTTACCATAGCCCATAAAGAAGAAGAACAACTAATTTATTATAATAGTATAACCAGAGAATTTGGGAGCATAAAGTAAGAAGGAGCTCAAAACTAATTTGTAAAATTAGCTTTTAGCTCCCATTTTTTAGGTTTAGGAGGGTTATTCAATAAGTGCATTCAAGTTGAAAGTCATATATATTCAATCGGAATATATAAAAATAAAATTCGTATAGTAAAGTATATTGATCAAGTTATTAAAGAATTTGATTATAAATACCAAGATACAAAAGTAATAGGAGAATTAAATAAATTATATAGTAAAATGAAGTACAATGAGCAATTAATGATGAAAAAATAATTAGAACATATTGGAGATGAGAGCTCACACCACATTTTCACACCTTATTTTTATTAGCATATTATATACAAACGAAAGATGTAATGTGATAAAAATAAGATGATAAGGAGATGAATATGATGGGTGTTTTTCAATCTGTAATAACTTTTGTAGGATTTTTTATTTTGCTTTTAACATTAAGTGTTGATGATTTTTCAGTTGGCGTGGCTTATGGTCTTGATAAAACTAAATTATCTTATAAATCCTTGGCTATAATGGTGCTTGGATCTGCCACATCCACTTATGGTGTAATGCTAATAGGCACATTCGCTTTTAGCCATCTGCCAGCTTATGTAACAACCTGGGCTAGCGTAATTATATTAAGTAGTATAGGATGTAGAATGATTTATAAGGGGTGGAAAGAAAAAGGTGACTATACTGAACTTGCAAAGAATAATCCCCTTGCCAAAAAGGATTCTAAATCAGTGGGGTTGTTAGAAACCTATTTGGTTGGTCTTGGACTAGGCGTTGACGATTTTGCGCAAGCTTTAGGTTTAGCAGTGGCTGGTTTTCCTGTTGTTCTAACAGTATGTTTCTTGGAATGTGCAGAAGTTATTGCACTTTTAAGCGGTAACTTTTTAGCTCTTAAAGGATTTTCAAAAAAGATTAATGGAAAGTTATCTATAATACCAGGAATTGTGTTGTTACTTGTGGCGGCATATCAAATATTTTTTTAACCTCCTTTATGCAAAAGTAAATGATAGCTGTATCAATTTGATGCAGCTCTTTTTTGGTTGTTTCCATTTAAATTGAGGGAAATCATCGTTACATTAAAGATGATAAAAAAGGCATAGAATACTATTAAAACATTATCTTAGATATTGACGAATAATGAGGATTTTTGTATAATAGGAGTTTGCGAAACAATTTTATTAATTTATATAGCACTATGAATTATAGACAATGGAGGTAAGCTTTATGGCTTTAATATTTTCTAATATGTCTCTAGAGGTACTTGAGGCAAGGGTTAAAAGTGCATTAAAAGAGTGCGAGATCTGGGGAGATTTAAATATAAGCGAAGATGAATACCATAAATTGAACATTAAGCTTAAAGGCGAATTGGGGGACCATCCAACAGCAACTAGGCTGAAATTGGTTATGAATAGATATAATGTTTTGTTTGCTACAGATATAGTAAATTATGTGCTTTACGAATATGATAAGGATTTTTGGGGTGGCTGGGCTAGTAGATTTAATATTTCACTACCCTTAAGTAGTTATAAGGATATAGGGGAAATTATTATAAAAACCTTCGAGGCGTATAGGTACGATATTATAGCTGAGGGTGGAAATATATATGTTACACCAATATTATGCCAAGCAGGGATGCCTTTAGGAAATTATGATGAGTTCTTTGATATACTTGACAGCACTCTAGAAATATCTTCTTTTATACCTAAAGATTTAATAGATGAATTAATAGGCTATAGAAGTTATTTAGTGGGTTCCCCAGAAGAACAGTATTATCGAATCCATCATGATAATGCATTAGATCTAATTATCCAAATTAGAGAAATGATGCAACAAATATCAGGAAAGAATAATTTTGAGAGAGATAATACAATGGACTTTCAAGGAATTCCAGAACATATAGTTAAAAGATATTTACTATGGAAATCAAAAGCGAACTGTTCAAATTGTAATTCAAGTAGAAAGCTTCAGCATTATTTAACCCCAAAGTTAATTTATGATGATACTTGTAAAGGGGTTTGTTTGCTGCTTCCAGGGCAAGCTTTAAGAAATCAGTCAATATATAAACTGGAATGGAAAATAGTATGTGAAAATCAAGAAGCCACAGAAGAAAATGTAGGAGCTAAGGTCAATTACCTAAAGGGAAAAATATGTACCAAGGATGTAACGATCCCTGCTACCTATGCGGAGAGCTATAAAATAGAGCTTTGGGACGATTTGGGCAGTTCTGTGCCCTTGCAAACCTGGAATATTAGAGGACTAAGTAGTGGAAATCCTTATTTGATTTTTGATTATAAGGGCTTGTTAGTTTCGGAAAAACAAATTCCCCAGGGAAATTCCCTTCTAATCCTAGAGAAAAGGACTAAAGTTTCTGTAATGAATAGGATAAATAAAGCTCTAGTTGTCATGCCAATGAGTTGGTCACAGCTAGAAGCTTATACATTAACGCCTAAGACCTTAGATGGTAATATGACAATACAAACTCAATTTATAAAAGTTGAATTAAGCTGCAAAAATTATTTTGATATAGAGCTTTTAAGTAATGGAACTTTATTTGGCGAAAAAAATAATTATAAAGAAATACCAGTTTTCACTAGCTGGCCATCTCTTCAAATTGGTAAGTATTCAGAATATCCCTTTGGTAAGTTCTTTTATAAATGGCAAATAGTATTGAAACATCAAGGAGCACAGAAAAAATCCATAAGCCTGCTTAGTGCCTTGATGAAAGAAGTAAATAAAGCTGAAGGAGTTATAAGCATCGGGAATTTTGCAGATGAGAGCTTTTTAGATTCTTATGGAACCTACGATTTGATATTATATGAGGGAAAGACTCTGAAGAAATATTTTTGCTTTAGCATATCACCTAATATTATTCCCTTTAAGAAAAGTGTAAGAAAAGTGCAATGGAGTTTTTGGAATGAGAGTGAAAACAGTATAGAAAAATGTGCTAAACCCAGAGCTTTCTATGATACAGACTTTGAGAGCAGCAATTGGTGGCTATCACTACATTTTGCAGATTCCATAAACAGCGAGGATTTAGTAGAATTATTGATAGAAACTTCTAATAAAGAAGTAATCCAAAAGGAAAAAATAGTATTAAATAATAATGGAGATTGGGCGACTTCAATAAATAAGTTTCAAACTACAATTGAAGGAGAAACTTATTTTAAGGAACTCCCACTTAGTATGGTACTACACGTAGTCAAAGGTGAGGAAGAGCATAGATTAGGTTTGGCAATTATAAGGGAAAAGGTTATCTTAAGTAATCCTAAATATGCAGTTAAGGGTGATAAATGCATAATTTATTGGCACAAAAATGATTCCATTGTAAATAAAAAAATAAAGCTTACCTCCTTTAATAACGTGATACTCCCACCAATCGAGTATGATCTAGTTAACACTAGACGGGTTGGAGAAAATTTAGAAGGAATAATCCTTGAGGAGCCTTTAGCGTCTGGAACCTATTATGTAGATACAGAGGAGAATATAGAGGCATTTACATTGGAGGGGGAAACCTATACCCCACCAGTTTATAATTTTGAGCATATATTACACGTAAATAGAAAATCAATATTAGATAATTTTAAAAGCGAAAAATTAAATTTGTTAGTTAACTGGTTAGCCGCCCTTGCTATAGCTATGGATAACCTTCAATGGTTAGAAATAATTGAAAAGAAACTTATAAGTAAAATAGAAAAAGACAAAATTGTATTTGAGTATGATAAGTGTGAGAAACCACTAATTATGCTATTAATAAATACTGGATACCAATCTAATTTACACTATGATAATAAAATGAAAATCAGGTCGATCTGTGCTTTAATTAACAATAAGATTATTTCAGATGTAGATAGAGGTGGGCTTCTCAAAGCTACTTTAGAAAGTGATTTATCAGAAGAGAATAGTAAGTTTATAATAGCTGAGCTTCAATTATACAATTTTAAATGCAGTAAAACCTTGAAATTTTCAAAAGATATCAAGGAAAAGCTATGGGATATGAATAGATCCTTGGCGGTACTTGTAAACCTTAGAAGTCAGGGAATAGACAGAGCTATTGATTTTGAAAAAATAGAATATTATCTTAACCCAGAAGTATTAGAAAAAATAATTAATATTGAACCTGCTACTGATTGCGCGCAGCAGGGTTGGCATGAATGCGTGCAACGAATTATTCGTGGCAAGTGTAAATGTAAACATATTACCTTAGATTATTCTAATAGAGTATGGGGTGATGTTCAGGAGTTCCTACAATTATTTGTTGAGGATAAGGGGAACTGGAAACTTCAAGAGCTTGAAACTGCAGAATCCGAAGGGTATGAATTTATGGGGAAGAACTATCTTTCAATAATTTATGAAATAATGAAAGTGCCAGATGAAAAGAGAAAAATTTATACCGATGGAGCTAAAAAGGATTTATTAATACTTGAAAAGTTAGTTTCTAAATATTCAATTGAATTTCCTCAGGTACAATTACTTCTGAAGAAAAGACTAAATGGTGGAGCTAATGATGATCATAGATTGTTTTACTATATAGGTTGTGCAAGCTATCTACAAGCCTTAGCTACAAAAGGTATAATTAAAGCTGAGAAATTAAAAGATATATTACCCTTCTGGAAAAACATAATGTGTGCTTTCCCAGAGCTAGCTTATAGAGATATAATATTATCTGAAATATATGTTATGTTTGAGAATGATAGGGATTAGAATATAAAAAAGTATAGTTATCTCTTAGTGGAGAAAGTTATACTTTTTTTGTTGCAAATAAAGCTTACTGTTAATATCCGAGCAAGAAGATCTATAGTATGAACGAATAAAACACAGGGCAAAGTAAAAAAATAAGATATAAGAAATTCAGTTAATTTATTTATAGAGAGGAATATCAAAATGAACTATGGATTTATCTCGTTATTTATTCCAGTTATAGTTATTGTGCTTGCCGTATTTACAAAAAGAATTATCTCATCACTTATAATTGGTATTTTAGCTGGTGGTATTATGTTGGCAGGTGGGAACATAATAAATGGAATTATTCTAGCTACTGAGCATTTGGTAAAAGCAATAGCGACTGAAGAAAGTGTATATATTATCCTATTTTTATTTGTATTTGGAGCATTCGGGGAGATAATGAAAGTTTCAGGAGGTATTAAGGGCTTCACTGAGATAACTAAAAAGTTTGTAAAAACTGAAAGGGGTGCATTGGGAGCTGTATGGGTTGTTAGTAGCGTTACCTTTATAGATTGCTGTTTCCATGCAATTGCATCAGGAACAATTGGGAAAGCATTAATTGAAAAGACAAAGGGAAACAAAAGGAGGTTTGCCTTTGTTCTAAATGTGACATCTTGTCTGTTAATTGTTCTTATACCCTTTGGTACTACCTATGTTGGTTATATAGTTGGAGTAATTGCATCTTCATTAAGTAAAGCAGGAATACATAAGTCAGCCTATGAGTTATTTATAAAAAGCATACCGTATAACTTTTACGCTATAACCATGCTTCTTATAAGTATAGTAGTTATTATATTTAATTTTGGATTTAAGAAAGAGATTAAACCAAATACAAAAGGTGAAGAAGTTGGTTTAAGTGGACACAGTAATAATGAGGCACAGGAACAATGCGAATTCGAAGAGAAAGTGTCACCGCGTCCTTTTAATCTAATTTTGCCCTTAACCTTATTAATAGTAACTACTTTTTTCTTTTTCTGGTTTACTGGAAAAGGTAAAGGAATTGGATTTACAGGAGCAATTATGAATGCAGATTTTGAAAAATCTATTTTTATGTCTGCTCTCGTTACTTTGGTGATTACATCCGTATTTTATGTAATTCAAAAGATACCTATGAGTGAAATAGAAAGTCATTTCCTATCTGGTGGTAATGAAATGATGCCACCAATTATAGTTTTAACTTTAAGTTGGGCACTTTCAAGCCTAGTACAAGATTTAGGGTTTACAAAGTTTGTAACTTCAGCTATGGGTAATGGAGTACCTCATTTTTTAATCCCAGCATCGATTTTTTTACTTGGTTGTGTTATTTCATATTTTATGGGTTCCTCCTGGGGAACATGGGCACTTATTATGCCTATCGCTATACCTATAGCAGTAGCTACTAATATAAATTTAGCACTTATAATAGGTTCAGTTTTAGCTGGAGGTTCTCTTGGAGATAATGCATCTCCACTTGGGGAGACAGCTATATTATCATCTACTATATCAGAGGTTCCTTTAATGGAACATATTAAATCAGAACTACCATATTGTCTGGTGGGTGTGGGTATTTCAGCCATACTATTTATTTTAGTTGCTATTGTAGGTTAGAAATGATGAAGCCGCAAATAAATATTTAAAGCTGTCCCAAAATCGGTCAGCTACCTTGCCATACTGTTAATTAAAGGGATAATGGTATATTTTGAATTTAATTGAAATATATAAAGGATAATAGCGATATTTGGAGAATATTTTACATTAATGTAATTTTGTAAATTTCCAATAAATTAAGGATGTGGAGATTGACCTATGAAGGATGCAAGTGAATTGATAAAGGTTGAATCAGACCTAACTTTTGAAAGTCTAGCTTTAAAAGAAATAGTTGCAACAACTAATTGTATTACAGGAGACAGGGATCATTTTATATATTATTTAAAAGAAGCTTTCAAAAAAGCTAAAACTATAGATATCATTGTAGCCTTTCTAATGGAATCAGGAGTTAGGCTACTTGAAGAGGACTTAAAACTTATCAAAGAAATGAACATTCCAATAAGAATACTTACGGGGAATTATTTAAATATAACCCAGCCTCAAGCACTTTATCTAATGAAGGATATATTAGGGGACCAGGTGGATTTGAGGTTTTATAATGAGCCCCATAGATCCTTTCACCCAAAAGCTTATATTGTTGAGTATGAGAAGGGTGGAGATATATTTGTAGGTTCTTCTAATATATCTAGGTCTGCCTTAACCTCGGGTATTGAATGGAATTATAGATTAGAGAAGGAAAAAAACCATGAGGATTATGATAGCTTTAAAGACACCTTCGAAGAGCTATTTCTTAACCATTCTAAAATAATAGATGAAACAGAAATGAAGAAATACTCTGAAAGCTGGAAAAGACCTAAGGTTTATTATGATATAGAAAAAAATGAAGAAGCCCAGAATAATGTAATAGAGTTAATCAGACCTAAGGGAGCACAAATCGAGGCATTATATGAACTAAAGAAGGCCAGAGCTGAGGGCTTAGACAAGGTTATAGTAGTGGCTGCAACAGGTGTAGGTAAAACATATTTAGGAGCCTTTGATTCAATAGAATTTAAGAAAATCTTATTTGTAGCTCATAGAGAAGAAATCTTAAAGCAAGCAGAAGCAACCTTTAAAATTATTAGACCTAAGGATAAAACAGGCATATTTAATGGGATAGAAAAAAATAAGGACAAGAATATCCTGTTTGCATCAGTTCAAACTCTAGGGCAGAACCAGTATTTGAAGGAAGAGTATTTTAAAAAAGATGAATTTGATTACATAATAATGGACGAATTTCATCATGCAGTAGCGGGAAACTATCAAAATATATTGGACTATTTTACTCCGAAATTTCTATTAGGGCTCACCGCCACCCCAGAAAGACTTGATAATAAGGATGTTTTCGCTCTTTGTGATTACAATGTGGTTTATGAGCTTCGTCTAAAAGCAGCAATAGATAAAGGATGGTTAGTACCCTTTAGATATTACGGCGTATATGATGAAACTAATTATGAAAACATAACATATAAAAATGGAAAATATGATGAGAAAAGTCTTGAAGCAGCTTTAATGATCAACAAAAGAGCAGAAGTTATCTTAAAGCACTATGAAAAATATAGAAGTGAGAGAGCCTTAGGCTTTTGTACAAGTCGTGCTCATTCGGAATATATGGCTAAATATTTCTGTGGAAATGATGTTAAAGCCTGCGCAGTATATAGTGGACCTGGCAAAGAATTTTCCTTAGAAAGAAAGGAAGCCCTTCAAAAACTTAATAAAGGTGAAATCAAGGTAATATTCTCAGTGGACATGTTTAATGAAGGCTTGGATGTACCAGCTGTTGACTTAGTTATGTTCTTAAGACCAACTGAGTCTCCTACTGTTTTCTTACAACAGTTAGGCCGTGGTCTTAGAAAAAGTATAGGTAAAGAGTATCTAAATGTTTTAGATTTTATAGGTAATTATAAGAAAGCAAATTTAATTCCGTTCTTCCTAACAGGGAATATAAAGGATTACTCCTCGAAAACAAAAGCGATGATTAACCCAAAGCCAGAAGACTACCCACAGGATTGTATGGTGGATTTTGACTTTAGAATTGTAGATATATTTAAGAGGCAGGCAGAAGCTGAAAAGAAGTTTACTGAACTTAAAGATATTGTTATTAAGGGAGCACAGCTAAGTGTTCCTAGATTTGTTATAGAGGAATACTACAGAATTAAGGAATATGTACAGGAAAGACCAAGTAGGCTACAGTTTTATACATATTTTGACGATGAATTATATAAGCTTTTAAATTCAAACAATAAAGTATTAAAGGATTACTTATGGTTCCTTAAGGAAATAGGTGAAACTACAGTAGAAGAAAATGAACTTGTTGGGACTATTGCCCATGAGTTTATCAAAATGGTTGAAAATACTGCAATGTCAAAGAGCTATAAAATGCCAATATTTTTAGCCTTCTATAACCAAGGAATACTTAAATTCAATCTAACTGAAGAGGATATTTATCATAGCTTCAAGGCTTTTTATGATAAAGGTTCTAACTATATTGATTTAACTCAACATAAATCAGGAGAAGATTATAAAGCCTGGGGGAAGAAGCAGTATGTTAGTTTAGCTAAAAAGAATCCAGAAAATTTTTTATTACAATCTGCTTCTGAATTTTTCTATAAGGATAATGATAGCTTTTGCCTTAATTTACTATTGAAAAACTTTTGTGACAATGCTTATTTTATTAAGCAATTTAAGGATGGTATTGATTATAGAACAAGAAAATATTATAAGGAAAGGTTGGAGAATAAAAGTGAAGGTTTATAACAAATTAGTCAGGGATTTAATACCACAGATAATTGAGAAAAGTGGAAGTAAGTTTGATACACATATAGCTGAGAAAGAAGAGTATGTGAAGCTACTTGAAGAAAAGCTAAAGGAAGAGGTTAATGAGTATTTGGAAGATAAGAATTTAGAGGAATTAGCGGATGTTCTGGAGGTATTAGTGGGACTAGCTGGTACACTTGGGTATACAGAAGAGGAATTGTTTGAGAAGAGGCTCCAGAAGAAAGAGGAACGTGGTGGATTTGAGGATAGGATTGTATTGGAGAGGACTTGGTAATAGGGTTAATAAATAATTAATTTGAAATCTATTTTTGGAAAATAAATTTTGTTTAGATTTAAAGGAAGTGGTCTCATTTGAGTAATCAATATTTTGTTTTCAAAAAAGAAGTTGATTGGTCACTTTTAAATCAGGGTATGAGTATTTCAGTAAAGTTTCAGTTTCTATTTAAAACAAGATTAAAAGAACTTCAAAACAAGGGCAAAAAAATAGATATAAAAATAGTATTAGAAGCTGAAGTATATACTGTTTCAATGGTAAACCAAAAATTTAATGAAATTCAGTATGAAGATCATAAGGATGTTATTCAAATTAGATATAATGCAAACAGTCCCATAAGTAAACATTTGAAGAGAATTTTCAGAAATAGTAATGATTATATAGTGCAGCAAAAAAGTAATCCATTATATATTAAGAAATCAGGAGTTAAAATACCAGAAGAAATTAAAGAATATTTTGTATTATATTGCACTGAGTTTGATGACGTTTTTTATGCTGAATGTATTGATAAATCAGATAAGGAAGCTGAAAGGCTTGATATAATAGCTCTTAATGAAGAAGAGGCTGAGCTGCAATTTAATTCTAATTTTACAGACCCAACATCAAGAATTGAAGAGCAGTATAGATTTGTTAAAATTAGAAAACTAAATAGAGCGATGGGAGAAAATCTTAAGCTTTTATATAATTACAAATGTCAGATTTGTGGGACAAACTTTTCTATTAATCATAATTGTAATATTGCAGAATCACATCACATAGAATACTTCACAAAATCTATGAACAATGATATGAAGAATATAATTATTTTATGTCCAAACCATCATAGTGTTATACATAAAACAAATGCGGTCTTTGAAAGAAAGAAGATTTCATTTATTTATCCTAACGGGTTGGTTGAGAAGGTAAGGATTAATCTTCATTTATAGCTGCAAGCATAAAGATTACTGAGGCTGTAAGTATAAATACTAATTTATGTAAGATAGACATTCTAAATTGAAAATATAAAATGGTGTTATTAACAACATAATACAAGAGTTAAGAGGTGACCTACCATTGAATCCTGAAAAAAATCTTATTTTTGTTAAAAGCGAGGATAAAACAGAGCAAATAAACCATTTGGAATATGATAACGGCAAATGGCGAATTACTTACTGTGGTAATGCTAGGTCTTACACTTATAGTTTTAGTAACGTAGTTTGGTATAGAGAACCAAAGGTAATAAATTCTGAGACCAGTGTAGTATATGAGAACAATCAACCAATATCAGGGGTTGTGAAAATACTTGATTTTGGTGAATATATTAGAATTATATTATCAATATATCGTAAATCCCCAAGTATATGGGTGCTTAATGCTATTTTCTTAACAGATATAGTAAAATTATTTCTTCAATATGGAGGTCTGCTAAATGAAAGATAAAACTATTGAATACAAAGTAAAAGTTTTTATAAGTTCACTTTGTGGTGGGCGATATAACTTAGTACGAAAAGCATTAAAATTGCTTTTGTTAGAAACCAATTTAACTATAGTATATGTATTTGAAACAACTGGATCTAGTAGTCAAGATGTTATTTCAAGCTATTCTAACAAATTGGACGACTCCGATGTCTGCATTTTTTTAATTGATAATAAAGATGGTATTAGTGAAGCAGTGGTACGTGAACAAAAAAGGTCTCGCAAACTAGGAATTAAATCTATCTATTTATTCTGCGATGAAGATCAAAAGGAGCCAACTTTAATTCAAAAAGAAATAACAATATCTGTCCGAGAAAAATTCTGTGTGGTACATGAATTTACAGATTTTATTAATATAGGCTATGAAAGCATATTACAAGATATCATCGATATTTATCGCACTTATTGTAAAGGAAGTCTAATTAACAAAAGAAATGATGAAAATGAGGAAGATTTGAAGCGTTTATCAATTGACTCATATATTATTGATGAACACCTTTTTAAAGGTATTGATCTAACAAAAAATGCACTGCTTAAAATAGTTTATCCATTTGATAGGGAAACAAAAAAAACATCTGTCTTTGATGAATTATGCAAAAATTTGTTAAATATTATTATTGGCAAAGATAGTATTGAATCATTTAATTTTAATACACTTGAAATTGAACTCTGCAATTTACATAAAGAGTCTATTATAAATTTTATTAAAATACGTATTAAAGCTATAAAAGCCTATTTTGAGGATAATATTGTTGAATGTTTGATTTTTATGAATCTAGCATATGAAGAAGCAATTTCTAATGCATCTATTCCAAATTGGCTTTCTAATGATGTGTTGATAGATATGAGGAATATGCAGAATTTATTGGATGAGTCTAAAAACAAACATACAATACAAGGGAAAGCACAACTTCTTCTTAATAAAAGCAAAGAAAGCATCTATTTTCCTGCTATTGACCGTTTCGATTCTGGTTTTCGAAAAGATGTATTGAACAAATGTTTAAATAGTAATACTGAAAGCCCATATACAACAAGTTTTGGAGGATTAGAAACGATTTTCGAGAAAATCTCAAGCGCTTTTGCTATATCCGTTTTATATGGATCGCTAACTCAGATTCTTATGTTAAGAGAAAGAATTATTGATGCACTTTCTAACTTATGTTTTTTTTATAATGATCATTCAATTTATTTAGAATTAATTAAAGAGTTAGTGATGTCCGGAAAAGATAAAGAGATTAAAGAGTTGTCACGAGCTTATAATCAAACAACTGATATGATAAATTCTGATGATATTAAAGTAATTAGCATAGCAATTAATTCTATACCAATAAATCATAAAAAAATAATTTCCAAATTAATTTTATTTGAGCATTTTGGCTATTACATATCCAATGAACAATACATAACTATCTCTAATGAACTTCTTAATGAAATTAATCTATGGATTCATGACAGTAATCGTATATTTGCCATGTCAACCTACATTTTTAAAGCATTGATAACAAATACAAGACGTCTAGATAATAACAAAATTTCAGATGTAATAATAAATCTTTTCAAGCAAAGTTTAAAAAGATGGTACGATGATGCATTAAAAGTTGTCAAAACTCTTGATTTTTCAACACTTACAAAAGAGACAGAGGAAGCTCTTGCTGACCTCCTGTTAAAGATTGTCTTAGATGAAGAGAATATAAACTATTGTCACTATCTTCCAGAGACAATAATCTATGTACGTAAAAATATTAGCATAAAAACGGATGATATTGATGAATGTGTCAAGGTTCATATGGAAAAGTTTTTTAATGAGACTTATTCGTTAGAAGTATTTTCATATGAGGAAAAAGATAGTTTAAAACATATTAATCGCTTCTTACAAGAAATTCATACTCAAAATGAAAAACAAGGGGAAAATGGCATATATTTCGGCTGGGGAGGAAATCCATATCAAACAATTAAAAATATTATTACATTTAATAAACTGGATTTGAACTGGAAAAGCATAGTTCCAATTATATTAGCAATTAATGAAACATTAACCTCTAAAAAACAGACAATTTCAGCAAAAGTAGATGCAGTTCAATTACTAATGTTTTTAAACAACAATACAACATGCAAAAATGAATGCCATGAAACGTTTGATAAATTGATAGAAATGCAATCGGATATTTTATGTGGCCATGAAGATGATTTTTTCTGTAAAGATACACTTTCAACACTTGAATTTAACTTTCTCATGCTGAAGGTGTGTTTTGCAGAACAAAATATAAATGATTTAATATCATACTTTTCTTTATTTACTCAAAAAAATAATTATGAGATTATCAAATCTGTGGAGTGTATTGAAGTTTTGTTAAATAATATTGATTTCAATCTGCTAGATACAATAACACTAACTATTTTGATTCAATATGTTATAGGAATGAGTTCACATAAAGAAACAGATGTTAGATATTATTCTGTTCTCATCTTATTTAGGTTATGCCAATCATCTTGTCGTGTCGCTGCTATGATGCAATTATCTAAAATGATGGATAATGACAATTATATTATTAAGGCAAATATTTTGAATGGTATTGATATTCTGTGGAAAGAAAACACTGAAATTGCAGAACTAGTAAAACAAAAAGGTCAAGCTGATAACCATTTTCTTATCAGGGAACTTGCTATAAAGAAAACTTCTTAATGAAAATTAATGCGATTAATAGAAACAATAGCCATAATTTCTCAAAATAAATATAAAATACTTGTAAAGAGAACTTATATGATTCAAAATATTCCAATGATAAATTAATTTATTCACTCAAGTATAGCGATATTTTAAGTAAGCATTTTATTTTCTAATATTCATATAATTAGCATCACCAATCTTATTATAGGAACATCTTTAGACTTGATTTACACAAGTGTATAGATGTCCCCTAGCTTAGGAAATAATATAATCATAAATATCTTCCCTTATAGGAGTATATAACTGGTATTTAATTTCTACTGCAGATTTATTTGTATTCTTCATAGTAATGGGTATTGGACGGTCTATAGCTTTTATTTTTCCAAGGTAATAAAACTCTTTTGATATTTTATCATCTTTATTTTTTCGTACAAATAAGCTCATTTCAACCCCATCTTTTTCAGCGTTATAAGCTTGTACAACATCCTCGGAAGTCTCTGATCTGCCAGATTTGGATATTGCAATTAACTGAGAAGAAGATTCAAATCTATCCTCATAATTTATAGAATCTACAACATCTCCTGATTTTTTATAATTAATAAATACTGGATAGGTTTTAGTTTTTCTATCAAACTTGTAGCCTCCTATATTAAGAGCTACCTCTCCTTTTTCCCATTCTAATAATCTACAAACATCTTCATAGTTATATTTTTGATACAATTGAAAATTTGTTTCCATATAACGATTACTATAAAAATCCTTATATCGGCTTATACCAAACTCAATTAATTCCTCAACAATTTCTTTGAAATCTTGATTCTTTAAATTTTCCATAAAAACTTCAGATATTTTATAGTCCAAGCCACATTTCTCTATAAAGATACATTCCTCATAGGTTTTCTTGCCTGACCCAGTTGCAAATTGATTTGTAAGCATATTAACGATAGAGGTTTCAGTACTATCCTTAAAAATAATATCATATTTTTCGTCAAGAATACTCTTAAGTTTAGATAATAAATTATCCTTATAACTTATTGCACATTTAATCATCTCTAATTCATGAATTCTTTTCCCAGCAGCAAGCTTTTTAGAAATGAATTCTATAAAAATCTCTTGAGTAGAACTAAGCTTTACAGTATATTCCTTTTCATATTTTGTCAGGAATTTATAATATGAACCTAAGCTACTGTTATCAAAAATCCGCAATGGATCCATAGCACCATATAAATCGAAATCTTTTAGCCTTGGAATTTTACCTAGCTTTTGTTTTAGCATATTATAATTTTCCTTGATAAGTTTTACATCATTGAAATTAACCTTATCAATTGATTCAAAAATATGCTTTTTCGCAACCTCATCAAAGTTTACAGTAGAGCAACCAGGAATTATTCTATTTCCTTCCATAACATATTTCCTAATAGTGTCTTTATTGTAGGTTCTGTCCCCAGAGAGTGCTATTGGAATTAGAAAATTACTATTGTAGTTTCCTACAAAATCAATAATAACAACATATTCTTTATTGATATATTTTCTAAGACCACGACCTAATTGCTGTATGAAAATTATAGCTGATTTAGTAGCTCTTATCATAACAACTTGATTAACCGTGGGTATATCTACACCTTCATTAAAAATATCAACTGTGAAAATATAATCTAACCGGTTAATAGTTTCATCTTGCTCTAAACGGGAGATAGCTTCATCACGCTGATCTTGGCTACTGTCTCCAGTTAATGCTAGGGTTTCATAACCACGATTATTAAACCTTAAGGAAAGCACTTTAGCTTCCTTTGTATCGCTACAAAATATAAGACCTTTTACCCTATCTCCGCAGTATCCATAAAAATTAATTTTCTCGATAATATGATTAACTCTTTGCTCATCTACTAAATACTTGAAATCAGTATTATTATCCAGCTCATTACCATCTATAGTTATATCTTTAATTCCAAAATAGTGGAAGGGGCAAAGTAAGTCTTCCTCTAAAGCTTGTTGAAGACGAATTTCATAAGCTATTTTATAATCAAACATTTTGAAGATATCAAAATCATCATTTCTTTCTGGTGTAGCAGTCATTCCTAATAGAAATTTAGG
>DATCIH010000029.1:0-17962 GCA_036507955.1 Clostridiaceae bacterium
TGTCCACCAGCAAATTCATTATACGTAACAATATAGCCCTTCTCAAACAATAATTTCTTGAAGGCTTTATTTGCCTCTAACATATTTGTACTATGATCTCTCATTTTTCTTACCTCCATTTTACCCACACTAATGTATAACCGTAAGGGTAAGTGAGGGGAAGTCTGATAGAGATCCAATAAGGACAATTCCCCAGAAGGGCTCTCTTTCTCATACCAAAAGGAGCCGGATTGAGATATTGCTCCATTAAATATATTACTATTTTTAAGTGTAAGATAACATGCTGCAAGGCCTCCTAAACTTAGGCCGCATACATAGGTATCTTCTTTTGGTGGATGTATGTTAAGAGTATGGCTTACCAAAGGAATCAATATATCACATATATAATCATTAAAGCTGTCTTTTAAGGTGTAATTTTCAAACCGATTTTCTCCAGAAGGTAGGAATACGCTGACAAGGCCCTGAATTTTACCTTCTTTTTTCATATTATCAATTATTAAAGGTGCATTCATCATTTCAAGGTAATTTGTTCCATCTAAAAATATAACAAATTTATAGGGATTATCAGGATTAAAATCTTTAGTAAGGTGAATTTGAGTTTGAGGGGACGGTTCACCAGTATTCATATCTAGCTTAAATATTTTACCACTATCTTCTTGTATAAGTGCTTTTAAATATGATTCTTTAAGGGCTAGAGGTAGTTCCAAAATAGAAGCTTCATTAGATGGGAAAAATAGTATCTTTGGGTTTAATGGATCCTTCACCAAGTTTTCGTACCTATCAGACATACTATTGTATTGATGCCCATTTATAGAAAAATAATAGAGAGAGGTAGTATCTTTAGGGAGAACATAGGTCCTGTACCAAAAGGCACCCCAGAAGAGTGAGAGTTCATTTTTCTTAAAGCTAAAACCACAAAATTCTCCTAGTACGGCTAGCTTTTCAATATTTGAATTATTCTCATATATAAAAGTTACAAAAGAGGTTTTGGTATCTCTATTTTCAATTATAGGAGTACCATATTCTTTTAGGGAATCAAAAAATCTAAATAAGGAAGCTTCATTTCCAGATAAAAAATCCTTGCAAAGTTTCTTTAATTTTGGACTTAATAGAGAAATCATAGCTTGTACACCCCCATAATATGCCATATAAGTATTAGAACTTAAAAAATAAAGTTACATTTGATATTATAACATCTTTAACTTTTTTAATGAATCTCAGTTGCTTTTTATTAACTAAAATGCTATAATTCATTTTAATTAAATAATATATTTTAGGTATTCATTGCAAAACTTCAATTTGCATGAATTTAAAAGGGAAACGAGTTGAGTCTCGTGCGGTCCCGCCACTGTAATGATGAGCCCTTGGCAAAATGTCACTTGGAAACAGGGAAGACGCCATTGGGCAATGAGTCAGAGCCAGGAGACCTGCCTGAATATTGATCTATTAACGCTTACGGAGGATAGGCAGGTAGTAACAATACTCTATATATTGTTTATAACCGTTGTCCAGTGTGGATGATGGCTTTTTTTATTTGGATTATTATTTGGTAGAAGAATTACTACCGAAACCCACACGCTTAGGAAGGCTTGTCCACCATAGAACCCAGAACCCATGAAACTTGGAACTCCCAACCCCAAGAAATATGAAAACTGGGAACCTAGGATAAGCTAATACTCTAATACCTGTATGTTCTAAATCACGGGACAATACCTACAAAAAAAGAATGAAAAATAAAAAGCTGGAGGAATATAAATGTTAAAAAAAGCAATAGCTGCTTTAAGCATATTTGTACTGCTAATATCTCTAGGTGCTTGTGCACCTAAAGGAACCAAAAATACTGCAAGCTCCAATAATTCAAATGAAACCACTGCTGTTACAAAGTATCCTTTGACTATAAAGGATTCCTATGGAAGGGATATAGTTATAGAAAAGGAGCCTAAGACAATAATTTCAGTGGCACCTAATGTTACAGAAACTGTATTTGCACTAAGTGCACAAAAAGAATTAGTTGGAAGGACAGATTATTGTAACTATCCTGAGGTAGCAAAAAGTATACAATCAATAGGAGGACTCGACAACCCTAATATGGAAAAAATCGCTGAGCTGAAGCCGGATTTGGTAATTGCCTCCGTATTATTATCAAAGGAAGCGGATGAGAAGCTAGCAAGTTTAAATATAAAGGTAGTAGTCCTATCAGATAATACTAGTTTAACGGGAGTATATGATAATATACTAAATATAGGCAAGATTTTAAATGCAAATAGTAAGGCAGCATCGGTTGTTGAAAATATGAAGAAAAAGGTTTCAGAGGTAACTGCCAAGGTGAAAGGAAAAGCTAAGCCGAGTGTTTATTACGTAGTGAGTTATGGCAAGGCAGGAAACTGGACAGCAGGTTCTGGAACTTTCATCAATGATCTTATACTAATGGCTGGAGGAACTAACGCAGCTTCAGACGTGGACAGCTTTAAGGATTACAGCATGGAAAAACTAATAGAAAAGGATCCTAACATAATAATTTGTCCGGTATACTATGATACAAAAAAAGGTATTTTAGCTACTGATGGTTACAAGGATTTAACAGCCATAAAAAAGGGTAAGCTATATGAGATTGATAATAATATGATTGATATTATGGGACCTAGAGTGGCAGATGGCTTAGAGGCTATGGCTAAGATTATTCATCCTGAAGCTTTCAAATAAAATTAAAGGAGCTAAACCATGTTCTTAAAGAAAATAAGAATAAATAGCAGAACTTACTTAATAATATTTTCTTTAATACTACTAATTACTATAGTTTTATGTAGTACTATAGGAGCGGCTAAAATAACATTTTTTGAGGCCTTGTACATAATAATAAGAAAGCTACCAGTGCTTAATTATATTATTCCAGTTAAAAATATATCTGCAACTCATAATATAATTGTACTAAATTTAAGGCTTCCTAGAATTATATTGGCAGCGCTTATTGGATTCGGATTAGCTACTATGGGCTGTGCCTTTCAGGCGATATTTAAAAATCCAATGGCAGATCCATATGTTTTAGGTGTGTCCTCTGGCTCAGCACTCGGAGCGGCCATAGCAATAGTTATTGGCATAGGATATAACTTCTTAGGATTTGGAATCATTACCTTTTCAGCATTTATAGGGGGAATATTGACTACTATTATGGTCTATAACATTGCAAGAGTAGGCAATAGGATTCCAACTACAACGCTTTTACTTGCAGGGATATCCGCTAATTTTCTTCTTTCCTCCATAATTACATTGCTTATGGTTTTAAATAGGCAGCAAGCTGACAAGATAATATTTTGGACCATGGGGAGCGTATCCTCTGCTAGTTGGACGCAGATTCTTAGTGTTTTCCCTTTCGTAGGTATAGGCTTCATCATTATGATGATTTACAGCAGGGACCTTAATATAATACTAACTGGGGATGCCATGGCTAAGAGCTTGGGAATAGAAGTTGATAAGGTGAAAAAGCTACTTCTTATTATTTCATCTTTAGTAGTTGGCGCTATAGTGGCCTTTAGTGGCATTATAGGTTTTGTGGGTCTTATTTCTCCTCATGTGGCTAGGATGCTGGTAGGACCAGACCATAAGAAACTTATTCCTTTTTCTGCTATAGGTGGAGCTATTTTTATGGTACTTGCTGACACCCTTTCTAGGACGATTGTAGCACCAGCTGAGATTCCCATAGGAGCTATAACCTCCTTGATTGGAGCTCCATATTTTATATTTCTTCTTATGAAAACAAAAAAGAAGGTGTTTTAATTGAAAGATCCAATAGCTATACATAATTTAACTTACAAATATGATAAATATAATGTTATAGAGGATTTATCCCTTAGTTTAGAAAAAAATAAATTATATAGCATAATTGGACCAAATGGTTCAGGTAAAACTACTCTTCTTAAAAATATTCTCAACATTTTAGAAGTTAATAAAAATTGTATTTATGTTGATGGAAAGGATATTAAAAGCTATAGTACCTTAGAGCTTGCTAAAGAGATTTCCTATGTACCGCAAAATACTAATATAGATTTTGATTTTACTGCATATGAAATAGTACTAATGGGGAGATCACCATATATAAAAAGATTAAGCGAGGAAACCGCTCTAGATAAGGAAATTGTAAAAAGTGCCATGGAGAGGACAAAGGTTTGGGAAATGAGGGATATTAAGATAAACCATCTTAGCGGCGGTGAGCAGCAAAGGGTATTTGTTGCAAGGGCTATCGCTCAGGATACAGAGGTCATACTGCTAGATGAGCCCATATCTCATCTTGATATTTGTCACCAAATTGAGCTTTTAGATTGCATCAACACTTTAAAGGAAAATAAAACTATAATTGCAGTTCTACATGATTTAAACTTGGCAGCCCAATATAGTGATGAGATTATTCTAATAAATTCAGGAAAAATAAAAATCCAAGGAAGCCCTGAAGAGGTACTTACCCAGGATTTAATAAGTGAGGTATACAAACTAAAGGTTTCAATGATAAAGGATCCCAATACGGGTAAGCCTCACATAATACCTTTATCTAATCAATTCATATAACTCTCGAATATATTTTAATTTATAAAAATTACTTGATTACACCTTACCTGTCTTCCTTTCATAATATGTATCTATAAGCTTTTCAGCCATCCTCTTTTCTATCCCAGAGCGAATACTAAGTAGGAGTATGGTTAAGAGAAGGCTATCCTTATTTTCAGGTTTTGATTCATCTGTTAAAGATGTAAGTCTATTTTCAAACTCACTATAAAACAAATTACTCTCATCTACTAAAAGATGGGAAAAAATTTCATAGGTGCTTAAAAGCTCTCTATCCTCTAGAGGCTTTTTAACCATTGGAGAAAATAGTTTATCTATATCGTTTATGGACAGAACCTGCTTTAAATGATAAATCATTATAAGCTCAATCATATGCTCTCTTGAATATTTCTTTTTAAAGGGCGGCATCAATATGCCATCCTTTGTATAATTGTTTATCATTGTTTTAGATAATATTTGATCCCCTTCTTTTCGTTTAAAGCCTTTGAGCTTATCATCTAAGAAGGAGGTAATCTGATCCATATAAAGAGCTATGTCTGGTAAACTGCTAAGTTTAAGCTCATCTAAGTCGGATATTTCCTTTGCCAGCTTTAATAGATCCTCTTCATTAAATATAAAAGGTTCCTTTGTTACTTCATCTTTTAATTCCATTTTGCCACCTCAATTCTATTATATAGTTTTAATTACTTTGTATCAATATATAAATATTTGGTTATAATACATTGATGTGATGTAACCTAAAATAGATTGAGATTTATTAAGCTAGGGCTAGCTTAATATGCTTTAAGTCATCAAAAAGGGCAAATAACATCAAATAAGGATAATAACTATATTTGCCAATATAAAAACCGTGATGTACTATAAATATAGTACATAATGTAGTTATCAAAACTACATAAAATAACGTTAATAAAAGGAGATGTCGTTTTATGCTGCATGTTAAAGACCCTGTAAGCGGATATACTCACCTATTTGGAGCTGTACTTTCTGTTTTTGCTTTAATTCTTTTGGATTATAATGCATCTATGATTGGATCTTACAAATATGTCATTGCTGTCTCTATTTTTGGAGCCAGTTTGATTTTACTATATTCAGCTAGCTCAATTTATCATCTACTGAATGTGGGAGATCGGATTTCCTTAGCACTACGAAAAATTGACCATATGATGATATATATACTTATAGCAGGCACTTACACTCCTATATGCTTGGTAGCACTAAAAGGCAATTGGAGAATTGGTATGCTCCTTAGCATTTGGACCTTAGCCTTCGTTGGAATGCTTCTAAAGATCTTTTGGTTTAATGCACCTAGATGGTTATCTACTGCTTTTTATTTAGCAATGGGATGGTTGGTCGTAATCGCGTTTTACCCTATAATTAAGTCTGTTCCCTTTCAAGGAGTTATATGGTTGGCTCTTGGTGGTATTCTATATAGCATAGGCGGAATAATATATGCCACGAAATGGCCTCCAATCAATAATAAGTTCTTTGGCTTTCATGAGATTTTTCATCTCTTTGTTTTAGCAGGAAGTTTCAGCCACTTTTGGATGGTTTATAAATTCATATTAAAAATGTAATATTAAGTTTAACAAAAGCTACTCAATGATTATGCCCTACAATATTATTCATAGTAGTTTCTCCAAAATGAATAATTGTTTATTAACATTTTGCAATTATTTTACATTACATGATTTATATATTAAGATATAGATATATATTAAGATATTGGATCAATTTTTAGGAGGAGTAAGATGAAAAGATATACCAATTTCTGGGGAGTAATTCTTATAATTTTAGGAGCACTGCTTTTATTTAACAAAATATATTTTTTTGCTGACTTAAATATTGGAAATCTCTGGCCTTTGTTTGTATTGTTACCTGGACTTGCTTTTGAGTTTAGTTATTTTATAGAAAGAAAAAGTGCAGGATTATTGGTTCCTGGGGGAATACTTACCAGTCTTGGAAGCTTATTTCTTTTTGAAACTTTCTCTAAGTGGAGCTTTGCAGCTTATACTTGGCCGGTGTATCCGCTTGGGGTAGCTATAGGCCTCCTACAACTTTATATTTTTGGTAAGCATACAAGAGGGCTGTTGATTCCAGTGTTTATTCTTACTATGGTTTCTTTTCTAGGGTTTGCAGTAATACTTTACGGGAGTATTTATGTTTGGATAAATATAGATTTAATAGTTCCTATAACTTTGATTTCCCTTGGGATAATACTTTTAATTGGGAGAAGAAAAAAGTGATTATTTTTTTAAAATTTTGGGGTGTAACGAAAATATTTAATTTCGTTACACCCTTTTTTTTATTGTCACAATTCTGACACATTATTATTGTAAACTGACGGTGTCGAAAAATTATATAAGTAACAAGAGGTGAATAGTAATTGATAGAAATTGAAAACGTGACCAAACGTTTCGGGGACCGTATAGCAGTTGACAATTTATCCCTTACGGTGAAAGATGGCGAAATATTAGGATTTCTTGGACCTAATGGTGCCGGTAAAACAACTACTATGAATATGTTAACAGGATATATCTCTGCGTCAGAAGGCAATATACGTATTGATGGCATAGATATTCTTGAAAATCCAGAAGGAGCTAAGAAAAAAATTGGCTATCTTCCAGAGCTTCCTCCCTTATATCTAGATATGACTGTGGAGGATTATCTATACTTTGTTAGTAAAATTAAAAAGGTAGATAAGGAAAAAAGAACAAAGAATATTGAAAGTGTAATGAGAGTTGTTAAAATCTATGATGTTCGTCATAGACTAATCAAAAATCTTTCAAAGGGTTATAGACAAAGGGTTGGCTTAGCACAGGCCATTATTGGTGGACCAGAGGTGCTAGTTCTAGATGAGCCTACAGTGGGACTTGACCCAAAACAAATAATCGAAATAAGATCTCTTATTAGGGAACTTGGGAAAAAGCATACTATAATTTTAAGTTCTCATATATTATCTGAGGTTAGCGCTATATGTGACAGGGTAATAATTATCAATAGAGGTAAAATTGTTGCCACAGGAACACCTACAGAACTTGCAAAAAAATTCAGTTATTCAAATAAATTCGTACTTAGGGTCAAAGGTAATAAAGCGCAAATATTAAAGACTCTAGAGCAGGTACCTAATGTTCAGACAGTTAGGGAACAGGGTGTGTTAGAGGAAGGAACTGTGGATGTTTCCGTAGAAGCTAAAAAGGATGCTGATATTAGAGAAAATTTATTCAGAGCCTTAAGTAATGCAGGACTTCCTATATTTATGATGAAAACAGACGATTTGTCTCTTGAGGAAGTATTCCTACAGGTTACAAATGCTGAAAAGGAGGTACCAATAAATGTTAGCGGTATTTAATAAAGAATTAAAATCATATTTCAATTCTGCAACAGGTTATATTTTTATGGGAGTATTTTTGCTATTCTTTGGTGTTTTTTTCGCTATGCAGAACTTATTCGCATCTAGCACAGCGTATACGTCAGTTATAGGAACTATGCAGTTTGTAATGCTACTTGTTACACCTATATTGACCATGAGAATAATATCTGAAGAAACTCATCAAAAAACGGATCAGCTTTTATATACATCACCTTTAAAGCTTTCAGATATTGTTATTGGTAAATATCTTGCTGCTTTTAGTTTGTATGGAATAACGGTACTAATAACTTGTTTATATCCGTTCATATCTGGGATGTTTGGAATTCTTCCAGTAGGTGAAATAATTGGTGCATATATAGGATTATTTCTTTTAGGTGCAGCGCTTATAGCAGTTGGAGTTTTTATATCTGCTTTAACTGAAAATCAGGTAGTTGCTGCAGTTGGTACATTAGGAGCAGTACTTTTCTTATGGATTATAGATAGTATATCCCAAAGCTTGCCTACTTCTGCTATCTCAGGAATTGTTTTTGCAGTGATTTTAGTTTTAATAGTTACTCTAATAGTTTATTTTTCAACAAAGAACATTGAAGTAACTGCAGGAACCGCTTTGGTAGGATTATTTATTGTCGTTGCAGTCGGTATAATTAAACATGCATATTTTGAAGGCTTTACCGTGAAGTTTTTCGGTTGGTTATCACTGATGCAGAGGTTTAACAGCTTTTCAAGTGGAATATTGAATTTAAGTGATATAGTATACGATATATCTTTTGTCGTTGTATTCTTATTCCTGACCACACGTATGATAGAAAAGAAAAGATGGAGTTAAAGGGGGTAACAGGAAATGAAGAAATACAAATTTGGTAATTCTTTTAAAGATAAAAAGTTCAAATATGGTGGTTATGCAACTTTATTTACTGCGGTTGCACTTGTTATACTAATAGTATTAAATATTATGGTTAATATTGTTTCAAGCAAACTAGATTTGAAGTTTGATTTGACTAAGAACAAGTTATTTTCTATTTCCACTAGTAGCTATACGGTTCTAAAGAACCTTAAGCAGGATGTAAAAATAATTGGCTTTTTCGAAGCAGGAAAAGAAGATAAGGTAGTATCATCTATACTAGATAAATATAAGCAAGGTTCTAGTAAAATTACTGTAGAATATGTGGATCCGATTAAGTATCCAACTATAGCTCAAACATATTCTAGCACCACTAGTACTATAGTAAGCGGTAGTGTTGTAGTTGTAAGTGGATCTAAATTTAAAGTATTAGATTCAAGTGCCTTTGTAACTTATACTACAGATCAAAATACAGGTGCTCAAACTGCACAATCTTATGCAGCAGAGTCAAAAATAACCAGTGCTCTTTTGTATGTATCCTCTGATAAGAGCGCAATCATTGATAATTTGACAGGTCACGAGGAAGCAGCGATTGTAACCGAGCTTACAAATGAATTCGATACTCAAAATTATACAGTTAAAGCTACTAATTTAGCAGCTAAGGATGGGGTTATTGATTTAGGAGCGTTACTTCTTATAAACGGACCTAAAAGAGATATATCCGCAGATGAGCTTACAAAAATCAAGGCATTTTTAACTGGAGGCGGAAAAGCTTTAATAATGGTTGACCCAATCGATGCGGCTATGCCAAACCTTGAAGCTCTTATAGAATTTTATGGCTTAAAAGCTCAAAATGATATAACAATAGAGACAAATACTAGTTACCAGGTTAGCAATTATGCTAATATAATAATTCCCATTATGCAATCTCATGAAATATTAACTCCACTTAGTGGTCTAAACCTTATAATACCAAATGTTGAAGGGTTTGATTTACTAGGTGTTAAGAGAAATACTATAGGCTTAGCACCTCTATTGGCTACATCAGATGGAGCTTATGGAATGAAAGATTTAAAAGCTACAACTTTAGCACAAAAAGCAGGGGATGTTAAAGGACCATTAAACATAGCCTTTGCAATAACTGAAAGATCTTCTGATGGTAATACAGATCATGATACTAGAATAGCTATTTTTGGTTCTTCAAACATACTTTCTAGCTCAATGATAACTGCAAGCAATAACGCAAATATAGATCTTGTTATGAATTCAATTAACTGGGCAGTTGGTAACAGAGACAGTATAAGTGTTACTCCAAAGGATTTGACAACTGCAAATCTTACAATTAATTCAACGCAGCAGCTTATAGGTGCAGCCTTTGTAGTACTTGTAATACCTGGTTTAGTTGTAATATTAGGAATTGTTGTCTGGGTTAGGAGGAGACACCTATGAAGAAACTCAAGAATCTTCTTATATTGGTGGTGGTATTATCTTTGCTTCTGTGTGGCTTATATTTTGCTACTAAGATCAAGGATAAAAAAGCAGCAACTGCAACTACCCCTAAATTAATTGGACTCTTAACATTAGACCAGAAGGCAATGAAAAAGATAGAACTTGTAGGTAAAGGTAAAACTTTAACATTAGAAAATAATTCAACCTCTTGGAATGTGGTACCAGATAAGAACTATAAAATAGATGCTACTAAAGTAAGTGGTATCACGGCCAGCTTTTCACTGTTGCAAGCGGATAGATTGGTTATAGCCGCCCCTACAACAGCTGATTTAACTACTTATGGACTTGATAAACCATCCTATACAGCCACAGTTACTATGAGCGATGGTAGCTCTAAAACTGTAGTAATGGGTAATTTGACTGCAGATGGTAGTGCGTATTATATAATGATAAAGGGAGATCCTAAGATTTATTCCCTAAGTCTTCTTGATGCAAATCATTTTGCATATACTTTAAATGATTTATTAGATGTATCGCTACAAACAATTGATTTAACGGACTTTAGTTATATTAAGTTCAATGATAAAAATGGTAAAACTGTTGAAATAACTAAAAATATAGCTCAAACCGACGCGGAAAAGAGCTATAATCTTGATGGCTATTTACTAAAACAGCCATATAAATCTACTATAGGTGTTGATATGACTGCTTTCCAGACTTTTACACAAAGCATTCCGACAATTACTGTATCCTCAGTAGTTGAATTAGGTGCAACTGATTTATCAAAGTATGGTCTTGATAAACCAACTCAGGATTTAACTTTAAAGGACAGTAAGAATTCTTTGCATTTGTTATTTGGGAAAATGGACACTGCAGGTCAGGTGTATTTTATGGTGAGTGGATCAAATAATGTTTGTACAACGGTTTCTACCAATCTAGATTATTTTAGTGGAAATGCCTTCGTTTTCGCCGACAAACAGTTTAGTGTTGTAAATATTGATAATGTCGATAAGATAGTTATCAATAATAAAGGTGAAGAGCATACTATGGTTATAACCAGAACCACTAAAAAGGCAACAAAAGCAAGCGAAGCTGATTCTATAGTTACTACCTATGCTTTAGACGGAAAGAACCTTGCTGAAACTGCTTTTAAGGAATTATATAAAGGTGTAATAGGCTTGCAGGTAGATGCAGAAAATGGTAAGAAGATTACCGGAAATCCGGAAGTTACTGTAACTTTTTATTTAAATACATCAGGTAAAAAAGAAAATGTAATAAAATATATACCTTATGACAGTAACTTTTATGTATTAGATCTAGATGGTCAAACTGAATTCCTTGTATCAAGGCTTCAGATATCAAATCTTCTTGACGCAGTAAATAAAGCTTTAATAGGCAAATAAGAATAATTAAAAACGGAAGCAAGATGGCTTCCGTTTTTGATTGTTAAAACACGCAGCAATAAAATTGCTGCGTGTTTTCTTAGCTATATATTAAAATAAATGATATAATTATTGTTGCGTAGAACTACTTTTCTTATAGTAAAGAAAGTAATTTGAAAAAGCTATAAGGGCAGACAGAACTGAACAATAAAGAAGTAGCTTTCCAAGTGCTTTATCAAAGGATAATACAAAGACAGAGATATAAAATAATAAACTAGTAAGTTTTCCGATTTTATTAGCTGGGATAACTACATCTTTATGAAATAGTTTCATACCAGCAAAGATCATAAAAAGATCCTTTAAGGATATAATAATAAGGACCCATATTGGCGCATAACCTTCTATGACTAAGCAGCTAAGCACTGTCAAAAGCATCAATTTATCAGCTAAAGGATCAAGAACCATACCCCATTTAGTTATCAAATTGTACTTTCTTGCGATGAAGCCATCTAGTATATCTGTAAAGCCTGCTATAAGAAAAATGAGAATCGAGTATATTAAGCTATGCTGCATGCCAGAGAAAAATATTGCTACAAAAATAGGGATTAGAATGATACGAAATATTGATAATATGTTGGGCAAATTCATAAATAAATCCTCCTAAGAAAGAGTTATCTTAATTATTCCCATAATAATGAGATTATATAATATAATCATATCATATCTTATTTAAAAGTTAAAATAATATATAAAAGGAGTCTTAATTTGAATTACGATATAATTATTGTTGGAGCAGGAGCAAGTGGAATTTTTACTGCTTATGAGCTTATAAAGCTAAATTCTAAAGCTAAAGTTTTAATATTAGAAAAGGGTCATTCCTTAGATAAAAGAATATGCCCAATAGATGGAATAAAAATAAAAAGCTGTATTGAGTGCCCTATCTGTAACATAATGAATGGTTATGGTGGAGCTGGAAGCTTATCCGATGGAAAATATAATATTACAAACAATTTTGGCGGATACCTGTTTAAATATATAGGAATACAAAATGCCACAGATCTTATGAATTATGTAGATAGTGTATTATGCAGCATGGGTGGAGCAGATGCCAAGCTATATACCACAGCAAATTCTGAGCTTAAAAGCAAAGCTCTCCAATTTGATCTCCATTTATTAGATGCAAAGGTAAGACATCTTGGAACTGATAGAAATTTAGTGATTCTTGGAAATATATTTAATTATTTAAAAGATAAGGTAGATTTTGTTTTTGATACAGAGGTAATTGATGTAAAAAAGAATACGGATGACTTTTCAGTAACAACAAAGGATAATACTTATAGCTCAAAGGAACTGATTTTAGCAACCGGAAGATCTGGTTCTAAGTGGATATCAAAGGTATGCCATAAGCTTTCCATAAAAACTGAAAGTAATAGGGTTGATATAGGTGTAAGAGTGGAGCTTCCCGCAGAAATATTTGCACATATAACAGAGGAGGTTTATGAGAGCAAGATAGTATATAGAACTAAGAAATACTCGGATTTAGTTAGGACCTTTTGCATGAATCCTTATGGAGAGGTAGTTAGTGAAAATACTAATGGGATAATAACGGTAAATGGACACAGCTATTCAAATCCTGAGCTACATACTGAAAATACAAATTTTGCATTATTGGTTAGCAACAAATTTACGAAGCCCTTTAAGGATAGCAATGAATATGGAGAATCAATTGCTAAATTAAGTAACATGCTAGGTGGGGGAGTTTTAGTTCAAAGATTTGGAGACCTTGTTACAGGACATAGAACCACAGAGCATAAAATGGAGAAATGCTTTACAAATCCTACTTTAAAGGCTACACCAGGGGACTTAAGTTTAGTACTTCCTAAAAGGCAACTAGACGATATCATCGAAATGATTTATGCATTAGACAAAATTGCTCCAGGTACTGCTAATGAAGATACACTTTTATACGGAGTAGAAGTTAAATTCTATAATTCAAAGGTAGAGGTAGATCATAATTTGGAGACAAGTATAAAGGGGCTTTATATATTAGGGGACGGGTCAGGAGTGACACATTCCTTATCTCAAGCCTCAGCTAGTGGTGTTCATACTGGACGAATACTTGCAAAACTATATGAATAGCGAACAAAACACATAAATTTGCTAATAATATTCGGATTGTATTGACTATTTTCCATCATTTTGCTATTATTAGTCTGTTATATAAAACACGTTATTAATAATGCGTTATTATTAAATAACGCGTTACTAATTTGATTATATGTTAGGAGGGATTTCCATGGGTGCATTTGTAGTACTTGGTGCGCAATGGGGTGATGAAGGTAAGGGTAAAATGACTGACTTTCTTGCCGAAGGCGCTGATGTTGTAGTTAGATTTCAAGGTGGGAATAATGCTGGTCATACTGTAGAGGTTTTAGATAAGCAGTATAAGCTTCATTTGATTCCATCAGGTATACTATATGGCAATAAATTAAATGTTATAGGAAATGGTTTAGCAGTTGATCCTAAAGCATTACTTGAAGAAATGAAATATCTTAAAGATTTAGGAGTTAAGGTATCACCTGAAAATTTGATAATTAGTGATAGAGCTCAGATAATTATGCCCTACCATAGGATGCTAGATATATTAAAGGAAAAAGCAAGAGGTTCAGGAGATATAGGTACCACAGGAAAGGGAATTGGGCCTTGTTACACGGATAAGGCAGAAAGGTGTGGCATTAGATTCTGTGATCTTATGAAAGAGGACGTTTTTAAAAGTAAGCTTTTAGAAAATGTGTCTATGAAAAACGAATTATTTACAAAGGTATTAAATGGTGAAGAGCTATCTTTTGATGAGATATTTGAAGAATACAAAGGGTATGCTAATATATTAAGACCGTATATAGTAGATACCTCTGTACGTATTTTTGATGAAATTAAAGCTGGCAGGCAGGTATTATTTGAAGGAGCTCAGGGCACATTACTTGATATAGACTTTGGTACCTATCCGTATGTTACCTCTTCAAATACCACTGCAGGCGGAGTTTGCTCTGGTTCTGGAATAGGTCCTACTATGATAGATTCAGCAGTAGGAATTGCAAAGGCATATACAACAAGAGTTGGTAAAGGACCGTTTCCAACAGAACTTTTAGATTCCACTGGTGAGTGGATAAGAGAAAAGGGTCATGAGTATGGAGTTACTACCGGCAGAGCAAGAAGATGCGGATGGCTTGATTTGGTTATATTGAAGACTTCAGCCAGAATATCTGGCTTAACCAGCTTTGCTGTATCTAAAATAGATACTCTAGCTGGAATAGATAAAATCAAAATCTGTGTAGGCTATAGCTTTGAAGGAAGAGTTATAGATTACTTCCCAGCAAGTCTTGAGGATTTAGCTGATTGCGTACCTGTTTATGAAGAATTTGATGGATGGGATGAATCTGTTGGAGAAGCTAGAAGCTATGAAGAGCTTCCTGCTAATGCCAAAATATATCTTAAGAGAATAGAAGAATTTACTAAGACTCCTATATCAATAGTATCGGTGGGTCCTAGACGGGATCAAACAATTACAGTGGGAGCAATATAAATTACTAGCATTTATATTTACTATGTATTATAATGGTTTATAGTAGAGTTAAACACTCTACTATAAATTCCAAATATTATTTTAAAAGGTGGGATAAATTATGGCAATAAATAAAGATATGACTATAGGCGAAGTTGTTAGAAGTCTACCTAAATCAGCAGATATACTTATGGATTTCGGGATGGGTTGTGTTGGATGCCCTTCAGCACAAGCAGAAACTTTAGAAGAAGCAGCTATGGTTCACGGTTTGAATTTAAATGATTTGCTTCAAGCTTTAAATAGTTAAAAAATAATAAAAATTGAGACACACCTTTAGGTGTGTCTCTTTCTGATTGCCTTTAGGTGCATACTTTTTCAGTTTATATTATTCTTTCGTCGATAAATCTTCTATATTGTATAGCTTCCACAACATCTTCTTTATTTATATGATCCCTTTCTGATAGATCTGCTAGAGTTCTAGATACCTTTAAAAGCTTATCATATGCTCTTAAACTTAAATGGAATTCTTTGTAAACTGCTTCCATTAACTCTTCAGTTTCACGATCTAACTGGCAATATCTTTTAATATGTTTTTGAGACATCTGGGAATTAGAGGTAATTCCGTCTTTAACATATCTCTCTAGTTGAATAGTTCTGGCATTTTGAACTCTCTTTTTTATTTCCATGGAAGTCTCAGCAGGCTTTTTCTTTATTTCCTTGTAGGGAACACTTCCAACAAAGGAAAATAAGTCAATTCTATCAAGAAGAGGTCCTGAGAGCTTAGCCACATATCTTCTTCTTTCTGCTTCACTACAACTGCAACTTCTAATGCCACTATTGTAATAGCCACATGGACAAGGATTCAAAGATCCTAGCATCATAATATTAGCAGGATAGGTTATGCTTTTATTCATTTTAGTTATGGTTATAAATTTTTCTTCTAAGGGCTGTCTTAGAATCTCCAGAACTCCCCTTTTAAATTCTAATAGCTCATCTAAGTATAATACACCATTATGAGCTAAGGATACCTCTCCGGGTATTAGATTCACACCACCTCCCGCAAGGGCAGATACGCTACAGGAATGGTGAGGCATCCTAAAGGGCCTATTCTTTACATCATAGGGCATACTAACTCTATTCGCAACACTATATATCTTTGTTACTTCTAATGCCTCATAGTAGCTTAAATCCGGTAGTATAGTAGGAAGCCTTTTGGCAAGCATAGTTTTACCGGAGCCTGGAGGGCCGAAGAGTAGTGCACAATGGTTGCCTGCTGCAGCCACCTCTAAGGCTCTTTTACAGCTATCTTGGCCTATTACCTCACTGTAATCAATGCTAAAGCATTCTTCTTCTATCTGGTCACTAGCAGCTTGGTAAGGTAGCATATCTTTATATCTAAGAAAGGAAGTTACCTTTAATAAATTATTGAAGGGATAAATTATTGCATCCTTTAAAAGAGAACACTCCTTTGCATTTTCTTGTGGTACTATAAAATTATTAATTCCCTTATCTAAGCCCTCACTCAGTATGGGCAAAGATCCTCTAACCTTTTTAAGCTCCCCAGATAATGAAAGCTCTCCAACAAACATATAACTATTTAAGCCCTTCCCATATAGCTGATGGCTGGCCTCTAATATTCCTATAGCTATGGGAAGATCAAAGTGGGATCCCACCTTTCGAATATCCGCAGGAGCTAGATTTACAGTTATTTTGGAGATAGGAAAAGTGAAGCCTGAATTTAGTATGGCTGATCGGACTCTTTCTCTAGATTCCTTAACAGCGATATCTCCCATACCAACTATATTAAAGGAGGGAAGACCTCTTCTAATATCTACCTCAACACTTACCAGCTCACCCTTGATTCCGAAAAAAGTTGCTGTGTTTATTTTAATACTCATCCTTTCACCTTCTCAATTATATATAATATTTTCATATCTAATTATTGACAAGGTATCCTAGAAATATAATGCTATTTATTAAAAATTTATGCAGTCTTATGTTTGTAAATTTGCATTGCAGCAATATAATAAGCAATGAGAATAACCGAGCACCATAAAACTGAGACTAAAGCACCGTTTCCAGCAGGCGCACCCGTAAGCAGCGAACGAATAGTTTCAATAATTGGTGTCATAGGCTGATTCTCAGCAAAGGCGCGTACAACACCGTGCATGGAGTTGATTGGAACAAAAGCTGAACTTAAAAAAATAAGTAGAAACCTTGAAACAGGCTCATGTACTGGATTATTTAGATAGTTATAATACTGAGCAAAAGGCTATTATTAGGAAATTAGGTACAGATAGAATATTTAGTATAGAAAAAATGATATTATAATATTATTTAAACTTTACATATAATAAACCTTCAAAAAAGCTTGTCTATAAATTCTACACTTAAAAACTTTCAAAACTTTTTATATCAAACTTGGATTGTTCCTAAAAGATGAAAACTGTATAACCTTTGTAACACCCATATAAAAAATAAAGTTGGTGACCTCAAAGAAGAATATAGTTTTCATTTTATTTTTTGAATAAGGAAGGTGAAAGGTATGATTAGTTACAATTATAACAATTACACATTAGACCATGAAAATAATAATGCAATAATACACATAGGCATGAAGAAGTAATTATAGATTTAGAGGATATAGACAAAGTTGCAAAGTATAAATGGATTATTAATATGGGTAGAGCAGTAAGAACTTGGTCAGATATACATAAAACATATGCTGAGCCACTTTTCAAAACAATAATGCAGGTAAGCAAAGAATTGACAGTTGACTATAAAAATAGTAATAGATT
>DATCIH010000030.1:0-43311 GCA_036507955.1 Clostridiaceae bacterium
TTGCAAGACTTGTATCAAGTCCTGCTTTAGAGCTAATTTCCGACATTCTCGACGGGCCCGTGGCGATAGCCTTAATGATTGAATTATACTGTGATGGATCACGGCATTCCTGCTTAATCACATTTGTTGGCTCCTCAAACAAATATGAGTTTGGTACCAGAAAATTAGCCTTGATATTATCTTCAACGCTCATATTATCATTCATAAGCGACATGTAAAGTGGAATGCCACCTGTTATACCGTAGATAATAGCCAAATCATTGTCATTAAATTTGTTATAATAATTCTTTATTTCAAAGAAATCAAAGAGCATAATTTTATATTGACATGTGCGTCTGCCAAAAAGAGGGCTTTCGTAGCCGAGCACCTGATTTTCCATAAAAGAAAGAGAAGAACCGCATAAAATCAAAAACATTTTAGAGGTGTCTTTATTTCTGTTTTGGGCAATTTTGAACACAGTTTCCAAAGCCTCCTGAAATCCCGAAAAGTTTGATGACGCATCCGAAAAACCCTGTGATAAAGAGTAAATGCTTTTGCTCAGACCTTCAAGATTTTCTTTTTCGTTGCCCTCAATGACAGTATAAGAGATGGCTTCTTTATCCTTAATGAACTCATTTATAAGGGTTGTTTTACCCACACCACGCCAACCATATATGATGGCACATTCAAATTTACCGCACCCGTATCGTTGGTTTAAGTTGTCAAGCTCTCTTTTTCTTCCGATGAACATTAGGTTACCTCCGTTCAAGTAAATATAATAGGTTAATTATAGTTTACTTAATTACACTTGACATAATTTGACTTGTCAATAGACTTACTATGAATTAACTGAATTACAATCTAGTTAATCGTAATTTACTAAGATTACTTTTTATTTTCGTTTTTCAAGTCCCATAATTTCATATATTTTATCCATATCGATATTATTTCTTACAATATCAGCTAATTTATCAAGCTCCTTATCTCTTAAACTTTCATAGGTTTTGGATGCTTTACATTGTATGCCCTTACTTTTCCTCAGAGAATTTATTATGTATTCTCTAAACTCTGTTCCATCGAAAATCCCATGAATATATGTACCAAAAATAGTGCCTTTACTATTTATTGCTCCGTCTTTATAAATAACCTTCTCACCATTTTTTTTATCTATATTAATAAGGGGCTGGGAATCGTCACCATAATTGCAAATGCCCATATGTATTTCATAGCCATAGACATTAATCCTATGCAGCGCATCTGTTGAATCTTTTGTTAAAAAATCATGAACTGTCCCCGTTACTCTTGTTGTTACTTTTTCCAATTCAAATACTGTTTCTATATCAAGAAGACCCATTCCATCGATTTCTCCTATAGCGCTTTCAGTTTCATATGGATCCTTTATCGTATTTCCAAGCATTTGAAACCCTCCACATATACCAATAACTTTTCCATACTCTGCATATTCTTTTATTAATAACTCTATTCCACTTTTCCTTAGCTTTAATAAATCCTCAATAGTATTTTTACTACCAGGTATAATGATTAAATCTGGAGTGCCGAAATTCTCTACTTTTGTAATAAACCTTATAGAAACATTCTCTTCAAATTTAAGTGCATCTAAGTCTGTGAAATTAGAAATATGCGGAAGCATTATGACGGCAATATCAATTATATCAGTAGCCCTCGTATTAAACTCTATTGCTCCATCCTCATCCTCAAGCTCAAGTCTAAAATATGGTACAACTCCAATGCAAGGAATATTTATTATATCCTCTATCATAGTTAACCCTGGCTTTAATATTTCTATATCACCTCTAAACTTATTGATTATAGTGCCTTTAACTCTTTTCTTTTCTTCATCCTTTAAAAGCATTAAGGTACCTGCAAGTGATGCAAAGACTCCACCTTTATCAATATCTCCTACTAAAACAACTGGCGAATCTACCATTTCTGCAAATCCCATATTTACTATATCTCTATCTCTAAGATTTATCTCAGCTGGGCTCCCTGCACCTTCAATTACAATTATATCGAATTTATTCTCTAATTCCTGGAAATCTTCCTTCAGCATTTTAGCAAGCTCTAATTTCATATTGTGATACTCCATGGCACTAGAATTACAATAAACCTTACCTTTTACAATGACTTGACATTTTTCATCCGAAGTAGGCTTTAATAAGATGGGGTTCATATAAACTTCTGGCTCAAGTCCGGCAGCATAAGCCTGAAGAACTTGTGCTCGTCCCATTTCTCTCCCATCTAAGGTTATATAAGAATTTAAAGACATATTCTGAGATTTATAGGGGCATACACTAAAACCATCCTGTTTAAAAATACGGCTTAAAGCAGTTACAAGTACACTTTTACCAACAGATGAGGCAGTTCCCTGAATCATAATTTTTGACATATATTAAGTATCCTCCTTTTTATAATTCATTTTTCTATTCCTACTCTTGCAGTTACACCATCATTATAATAATGCTTAATTTCCTTCATTTCAGTTACTAAGTCTGCAATTTCTATAATCTCATCTGGTGCATACCTACCTGTTAAAATAACCTCCACTTCGGGTTTTTTCTTTTTTAAAATATCTATAACTCTTGAAGTACTAAAAAGCTCTAAATACATGGCTATGTTTATTTCATCTAAAACTACTAAGTCATAATCCCCTATAGATAAAATATTTTGGATTTCCTTTAACGCTTTTTCTGCAAGTTCTAAATCTACTTCATCCGGCTTACCGAATATAAAGCTATCCCGTCCAAACTGATGCATTGTAAAATTTGGCAAATAATTTACTGCCATAAGTTCACTATACTTCATTCCCTTAACAAACTGACCAAAAAAAACTTTTTTACCAGCACAGACTGCTCTTAAAGAAATCCCAAGAGCCGCTGTAGTTTTTCCCTTACCATTACCTGTATAAACTTGAATATAACCTTTTTCCATTTTGAATCTCCTTTTCTAGCTCATCTTACCAAATACTTGCCTTATATTTATTCCTTATTATGATTTGATTTGTTTTATTAAAATATGCAAAAAAATACCCCCGCCAAAAGGTGGAAGTATATAAATTTACAAAAAATGCATTTTATAAGTATTTTCCATTCCCACCCGAAGGATTACCAAATTCTTAGGCAAGTCTCCTGACTCACGTGTCAATCTCCTCCAACCTTCCCAATTATTAATCAGTGGTTTAGATTCGTCTACGTCTACAGTAGCGGGGGCTGTAGCGGATTTTCACCGCTTTCCTCTTTAAACTCGAAAGTACCTAAAAAATATTATTAAATTAATATTATTATAATTGCTAATTAATATTATTTCAATAGTAATTAAGAATTAAGCACTACTAAATTATAAGTGGGCATCTATAATAGAGCCAATCTGAGATTTAAGTAAGTCCAGATTAAATGTAGAGTTATCAACTCTATACTTAACTAATATAAGTGAATCATAAATCTCTCTTTCGAGTTTACTTCTTGCTTCAAGTACTTGCATAACTCCGTCTAACACATTTAGATTATTGTACAAACCATAACCTTGTCTTGTATAATAGTCTGTAAATCCATCAATCCATTCTTTTGATCTTTCACTTACAGCTCTATTAAAGGATACTTTAATAGTCTCTTGTTCTACATATATTAAGACAGGCTCTAAGGGCACAATTTTTTCAGCTAAACTATTTATATAATTCATAGTAACCTCTTTAGGAGAGTTATTTCTAACCATACTCACCGTTACTGGATTTTGAATAAAACAGCATTCAAATATAGCAACCTTATCTTCATTAATATGTTTATTAGCAAAGTCAGTCCATCTGCTTACTATTAATTCTGTATGAATCTTTATTGGCAATTCATATATATCATTTTTAGTGATAACTGTCTGGAAAGTACACCTAAAGTAAATTCTCCTTCACTGTTATAAATAGGTGTGCCACTAACATCTATTTGCAATGTTTTATGAGGAAATTTTAATTTCATTCTCATATTTTTAATTTTTCGCCCCTCATAACTCTACGGGCTGGAATATTTTCCGGGTTAATTGTATTTCCATCAATATCATATAGCTCACATTTATTATTCCTATCACCTACCTTATATGTTTTTTCAAAAGATATAGGTGACACTGCTCTTGCAGTTTTGTTAAATAGCACATATTTCCCTTTGTCATCAAAAATAGAGATACCATCAGATATATTTTCTATGATAGCCTCTAATTCCTTCTGCTGCTCTAAATTTTTATTTTGTAAAACCCTTTCAGTAACCTCAATCGAAGTTTCAAATATGTATTTCATCTTTTCGTTTTCAAATATAGGTGTTAGAAAGGAATCCCAATAAGTTACGCCTCTCTAAAATGAATCAGTCGCAAATTCTTTTACATAGCTGGTCTTTTGTGTTTCAACAACAGTGTTCCAAATCTCTTCAGCTTTGCTCCCTTCAAATCCATTTATAATTTTTCTAATAGAACTACCTATACTATTTTGCTGTTCTTTAAAAGGAGAATCCATAAAATCTAGATACTTTTGATTTGCTTTAAGCAAAGTTAAATCAAGTATGCTGTGAATAGCTACACCTGATATATTATCAGTAAACATTTGTTTTACAAAAATCATCTTGTCCTCAAGTCTGGAATTGGGTTTCTCAACAAAACTATATACTTCTTCATTTGTGACAGTATTATGAAAAAGTGATATATTCATCTCTCTTGCCTCTAAGGCCTTTGTGAATATATATCCAGAATACTTAACGCTAATATTATCAAGATGTATTTGTGAATTTATTCTTAACATAGCTTCAATTTCTAAAAGTGATTTACCAAGTAGCTCATCCTTTGAAAAACCTGTGAATTGAATAAATTCCTTATTGGCCTGGGTTATAATGCTACTGAATGAATGCAAACATGACACTATAGTTTTTTTTATAGAATTATACTTCATGACTTTACCCCTACTTTTTAAACACATGCTTTATAAATCTCATGGTTATAAAAAAAGCACATTTCAAAATAAATCTATAATGTGTATATATTTACATTTTACTATGTTTTATATTATATTCATATTCTTTTCATTATCCTTTTTTGGACAGTTAATTGCATTTTTTGCAGATTAAACTTGAGAACTGTATCTTTAGGTTAATACCATAATATCGTCTTTACGAGCTCGCAGAGGTGTATCTTTTTATCGATAATTTCCACAGTAATATTGATGCGCCAAAAAAACACCAACTCAATAATAGAAAGACAAAGTACTCAAGTGGATCAATAACCTTTATTGCAGACTTAGAGGCAATTGTTATAATCAAGCCATAAGGTAGTATATAACAAAGGATAAATCGTGTAGCTCCTTTGTAAATATCTACAGGTCTAGTTGACATATAGCATAATATGCCATGAACTTTCTCTACAAAATCAGCCTTAATTATCCAGAAGGATAAACAAGTCAACATGAAGTAAACAGCATATTCAACTAGTAATGCATGGAAAATAGTAATAACATATAAAATAGTGCTACCAACTGTAAGTACCATATTCCCTTTAACTAGTGCATATCCTATTATAGAAACACCTCCGAGTACACTAACTAAAGAACCAATTTCTACATTTCTTAAACTTAGCATAAATTGAGAATTAACTGGTTTGGTAATATAATAATCTAGCATTCCACTTCTAATAAGTCCAGGTATCCCAACCAAATTAAAATATGGTCCAAAAGCCCACAAAGCATCAATTATATTAAAAGTTCCCATATAAAAGAACATTTCATACTTTGTCCAACCTGCCAATGAATTCACCTGTGAAAAAATCACTTGAAGAAATATAAGCTGCACGACAAAATAAGCAAGATTCGTAATAAATACAAGTAAAAAATTAACCTTATATGCCATTAATTTCATGAGACTTTGTTTAAAAAACACTCAATACAATCTAATATATCTCATACTATACACCTCCTAAATCGACTTTATGCTTTAATTGTGCTTTCGTCAGTAAAAATGCAAACCAACCCAGTGTTTCTAATAGAAACCTGTAGTTGCTTTATGAGCGATTTTTACAAATCCTAAGTATATTATAACAATTAATATACAATTTAAATATATAAACTATTTGATGCCTATAGTAATATTCTGTATAATTGTATAAACATTCATTGGCACATTACAACTATTGTGAAGGTATTGAAAGCATTTGATACTAAGAATATTAAATCCATGTAAAATTTATTAATAGAACAAATTACATCTTAAATATCCTTTAAAGATTTCAACGGTAAAAAAATGATTTTTGTAGTGGTTTTTAATATTGTGGCTTATAATACTAAAGACGAGGAGGTAATAAAAGATGAACAATTATATATTATTTTTCATAGCACTTATTCCCATTGTATGGCTAATGGTCTCTTTAGGCATATTAAAAATACCAGGATATAAAACCTGTTCAATTACGCTTGTGATTACATTAATACTTGCAATACTAGTTTGGAAAATGCCAATTAGTCAAGCTCTTACTGCCACAATAGAGGGGGCGGCACTAGCAATATGGCCGATAATCCTAGTAATAATTGCAGCAGTATTTACTTACAACCTATCCATTCATACAAAAAGTATGGATGTAATAAAGAATATGATGATAGGAATTACAACTGATAAGCGAATACTAGTTTTAATTGTTGCTTGGGGTTTCGGTGGGTTTCTCGAAGCAATTGCAGGATTTGGTACAGCAGTCGCAATACCTGCAAGTATTTTAGCCGCACTTGGCTTTGATCCTATATTTGCAGCAATAATATGTCTTATTGCAAATACAACGCCAACAGCTTTTGGAGCAATAGGTCTACCTGTTACAACCTTGGCAAAAGTAGCAGGACTTAACCCAGCTACTTTAAGCTATGCAGTTGGAATTCAATTATTTGTATTAATTATTGTTGTACCATTAGTTTTGGTGATGTTAACTGGTAAAAGTGTAAAGGCTATAAAAGGTGTTGTGCTTATTTCTCTTGCATCTGGGATAGCTTTTGCCCTGCCAGAACTTCTAATAGCTAAATACATGGGTGCTGAGCTCCCCGCACTACTCGGTTCAATAATCTGCATTATTGTTACAGTTGCAATAGCAAAAATATTCTATAAGAATACTGTAGCTAAAGATAGAGTTAATATATCTTTAAAGCAAGGATTAATGGCTTGGGTACCATTTATCTTAGTTCTTACCTTTATATTAATCACTAGTTCATTAGTTCCAGGAATTAATAAACCATTATCAGCTATACAATCCTCTTTTAAAATATATAATGGTCCGCATGCGAAATTTAGTACATTTGTATGGCTCGCTAATCCGGGGACACTTATAATCCTAGCTACCTTTATAGGCGGACTTGTTCAGGGAGCTAAGTTTAATGCTGTAGTAAAAGTATTTATGGATACTTGTAAACAAATGACTACATCTGCAATTACAATAGTTGCCATAGTAGCTCTTGCTAAGGTTATGAGTTATAGTGGAATGATTACATCGATTGCTATAGTGGTAGTTGCAGCAACTGGAGGGTTTTATCCATTAATTGCCCCAGTTATAGGTGCATTAGGTACCTTTGTAACTGGCAGTGATACATCTTCTAACGTATTATTCGGCACTTTACAAGTTGAGGTTGCTAAAAATTTAAACATGAGTCCATATTGGTTAGCTGCTGCTAATACTGGTGGAGCTACTGCCGGTAAAATGATTTCACCTCAAAGTATCGCAGTTGCCACAGCCGCCACTGGAATTGTAGGAGCTGAAGGCAAAATATTAAAGGCAACTATGAAATTCTGTTTAGTATATGTAGTAATCTTAGGATTAATTGTATTCTTTGGTGCTAAGTTCTTTGGAATATAAGGAGGATCATTTATGTCTAAAGTTAAAATGCATATGGAGCATGCCTATACTTATGAGGAAGCCATACAAAGAGCCTTTGAAATCACAGGAAAGGATGCAAAAATAACAGTAATCCCCGACGGTGTTTCAGTTATAGTAAGATAAATTTATTGGACCTAAACTAATGTAGTTTAGGCCCTTATTTATGCTATATTATCCGGTGCATTCTTATTTTTGATATTAAGTTGTGACAATTAAAACTATTTTGGAGGTCTTACCCCTTCAAGAAGTTTCCAGGTGTTCAAGCCAAAGGTATATTGAAAATGAGGCAAGTCAACAATGCTTTTAAAAGTTCCACCCCACTCCAGACCCACTCGTTGTCCTATCTGGCCCATCTTTTTATATTCATTTATGTTATTTGATATCCTGCCATTTTCATATATCACAGCGTCAAAAGCTAATCCCCAGTTATGATAAGAATCTCCGCCTCTGGCATTGGTAACTGTATGACCTGGAATGGTTCTACCCTGAGCATATAATCTATCTTGCTCAGCCCAGCTTCTAAATGCATTACTAATACGGATATTTAAATTGTTGGCATGAGCCAATTCAAGAAACCGCCCTGCAAGGAAACCAACATATGGATCTAGCGAACTTATCGCACTTGAGCTTGGGCGATTTTCAAAATTATCCTTTGGATATGGGTTAAACATTTTTTGCCTTGTCCTTGGATTTACAATGCCATCCTGATAAAGCTTATTATTTTTTTGGAATCTTCTTAGTGCATTTATTGTAGCAGGACCAAACCATCCATCAACTTGTGCTACATTATATCCTCTCAGAGTTAGCTCTCTTTGTATTGCTTTGACATTTTCAATAAGTACATACCATGTAACGGGTGTGACAATTCCACTTCGTTTTATCTTAAACCTGTCCTGGAAATTTTCTACTACATTCTTTGTTTTCGTATCAAAAATACCATTAGTAGCAAAATTATTGTAATTAAGGCCTAATCCATTTAAATTCATTTGGAGTCTTTTTACATATGGTCCTACTGAACCTAAACTCAATGTTGACAACACAGGCATACATATATACCTACCCTTTCTTAATAATTGGATATTCTACTACATTATATGTAATGCTAACATTAATGGTGAACTCCCAATTTGATTTAAAAGCACTCTAATTAATCTTCCTTTTGGTTATATCTATTGTTCTTTAAATCATCAATAAACTTGTCTACTTCTGGTAAATTATTTAAGATAATAACATTTTTTTCATCTGAATACTTTTTTAGCTTATCTAAAATTTTAGGTTTTTGATTTTTATTATACCCCCATACCCACCTAATAAAATCAATGTCCAATTTTTCCAAACATCCTTCATTCATATCTGGTCTTGACTTCCCCTGATACATCAATCTACGCTTTACGATTCTATAAATACAAAGGTACATCGGCAAATTAAGAAAAATTATCATGTCAGCATTTTCCAATCTAATATCTAAGGTTCTTCCATAGTTCCCATCAATAATCCACTCTTCTTTAGAAACAAGATTACCTACTAATTCATCCCACTCATCTTTCGGAGTAGGAACCCAACCTGGTTTCCAATTTAGTTTGTCTAAATGATAGACAGGAATATTTAATATTTTACCAAGGCTTCTTGAAAAGGTTGACTTACCTGCTCCACCACATCCAATAACAGCAATTTTACTCATGCTTAACAAATCCTTTCGAATAAATAGTCAGAGATATTTCACAATATTATGAAGACTTATTCTCATTAATAAAATATCGTTTCGATGAGAAAGTGATTATAAACCCTAAAATTGATATTATATAACCCGGTGTATTATAGGATTGTACATTTTGTGTTAATAAAAAAATCATAGATACTACGAAAAAAAATAAATTATAAGCTATCATCATCCAATAACCCCAACTTCTTAGCCTCAGAAATCCATAAGATATTATTAGAAGACTTATAATCATTAATATTTTAATTATACCCTCTGAGAAAGTTGGTGTAGGGTAGAACTGGACTCCTAATTGTTCAATAAATTTTGGTTTTGGTAAAAATGAAACTATCAGCAGGAATATATTAAGGATATTTAAATCAACAATAAAGGTTACTAATACTGGTCTTTTACTTCATAAACTTTCCGTACTTCCCTTTGTCTATTTCACTGGTGGTTTCCATAGTGGTGCATCTATAAATGTGGCCTCTTTAACATTGGGAAGAATATCATACATAGAACAATTCATTTGTTGTTCAAAATACTCTTTCATTTCAAATGTTGCATTCCAACGTTCCACGGTAAATGAAAATGTTCCATAGCGTCTTGTTGTATTAACAAACCGCTTTTCTAACATGCAAAAGCCTTGAGCATCTGCAAGAGAATCACAAACAATCAACAGTTTATCGTAGTCATCATAAGTTATGTAATTAATATACTTCCTAACAAATTCGCTTTCTTCATCACTCATATCATTTTTGCCTATTTCTTTTTAAAGTCAGGAACGGGGAATGAATGTGTCAAACAAATTCTACCCACTTCATCCCAACCTTTTTCCATCACAAAGTTATATCCGTCAATACCATGTCTTCTTGCACTTACACCGTATCTTCTACCTATATCATGAAGAAGTCCTAACACATATGCTTTGTCTGGGTTAAGATTACTACATTTCTCAGCAATTATTTGAGCCGCTAATCCTACATTGTTGAACCCTCCCTCCACCTTTAAAAAGAGGTGGGAGATTCTTTTTTATAAGGAAGTTTGCTAATTACTTTTCAACCTAATTTAATTAGGGAGCCTTATTCCTTTTGGCGTGTCCAAGTACGCCCTACACTGTAAGCTAATGCTCGCAGGCTACATTTAAGCTATTTTTATTCTTATTGGATTTAAATACTCATTGTTAATTAGGTTTATGTTTTTAATATTTGATTTACGCATTATATTTAATGAGCCATTCACATCTGCATTTAATACAATACCCGTCTGGGATTTATACTGCCCTCGTGATATTCTTTTACCACTAAAAGTATAAGTCTTCTTTTCAGCATCATTATAAATAGGAATATTGTCATTTGCTAAAAAGTCTGCTTTTGATGTATAACTTTCTTCTTGCTCAATAAGTTAATATTATATCTTTGGCATTGGTAATTCAATTTTTGCTTGATATATCCTATTGGGATATTAACAAAGTTTTGGTTATTAATTTTACCAAGCCTTACTTCTTTTTGAATGGCAAGATTATATCCGACTGCAATAGTACCTATATTGTTACATAAGCAATAATCAATGATAATCTTAACGGTCTTACTTAGATAGTCATTAACTCTATTATTTCTTTTATACCATAATCTTCTTTGAGCTTTAGTAGTTGTTTTAATTTTCTGTTTATCTTTAATGCTCTGAAGTCTACTGTTTTCTTTGTTAGCCCATTGATTAATTGATTTTAGCTTTTTACCATCTATTATAAAAGCATTGCCATTATTGGTAGTACAAGTACATAAGTTACTCACTCCGAGATCAATAGCAAGTGTATTATTTTTATCTAAATTTCCCATGAATTCTTGGATTTCATATATCCATTGAATTTCAAAGAACCTTGCATTGTCTTTTGAGAGTATTCTAACTTCTTTAATCAGTTTTCCTTTTAAGTTCGAGGGTATATTAATTTCGACCTTGCCATAAAGCCTTTTAAAGGAAGGTGACATAGGTACTATAAATGTATCTTTTGAAGAGTTAAATTCACCAAAAATAAGATTGAAATATCCATCTTTTTTCAAATATCTCGGAAGACTAATATCTTTATATTGATAATCTCCCTCTTGAGCCATTTTAATTAAAGCAAAAAATGATTTCATGTTTCTGTCTACTACTTTAATAATTTGCTGAGCTGAGTTACAATTAAGTTGAGCATAATTCTCATTAGACTTACAAAGATGATAATTGCTTTCGTAAGTAAGAAACCTTTTTTCAGCAAAGAAACATTGTCTAACATTATACAGTGCTACATTGTATATGTTTTTAGATAAAAAGCATAATTCTTTTAAGGCTTTATACTCATCAGATGACAAGTGCTTAAGTTGCTGCTTTTGGACACCAAACAAAATATCATTAGTAGTTTTTTTAGGCATCATCATTACCTACTTTCTCATTACTTAATGCTATTATTATGCCCCAAAAATAATAAAATAATTAGTTATATTAAGCTAGCCTATGCAAGTGAAAACTCACCACTCACTTGTAGAAGATGAGCGTACTCTTTTCCAAGAGGATAGAATGCTCTGTCCATGGTCCTTTATTTAGTTGTCCAGCTATCTCTAATTCCTTTTCAGCCATTTCTCTATTTGGAAACATATTTACCTCCTATATGTATAACGTAAACTCTGATTTATCGGTTTGGTTTATATAAGATGATATGTTTTTAATACAAGACAGAATGCTGTCAAAAAACAAACTATTCCAAATAAAATATAAGCTTTTTTTTCTTATCTTCTTTATAGGCTATTAACCCAATAAATAATTGTTGACACCCTAAGCATATAAATATTAACTTTACTCCAATTTGGCCATCCAATAGCTCAAACCAAACAAGTATAAGAATTATAAACCCTATTAATATAAAAGGTATACTTACTAACCGTGCTTGCTTATTTTTCATAACTTTTTTTATAACCCACCTTACTTATTTAAATTTAAAATATCGCAAGCTCTCTTTAGAAACAACAAGTCTCTACTTTGAATGAATTTTCCAACATAATTGTCTGTAATATCCTTTTCAAGTATTGATATAGCATCCTCAAAGGAAACCCATTTTAATTGAAACCCGTTATTAATTTCTTCATTACTTCACGATGTAAAGTAGTCTCTATATCCTCACCTGCCTCAATTCCTCCCCCTGGCAACTTATGATAGTTGTGTTTTGATACATATAATAATGCTGTTTTCCCTGAATTAGTTATTACTATGGATCTTGTTGCTTTTCTAAGTTTATAAGCAATGTCTGTGTTTTCACAATTGTAACCAATATCTTTTTCATATATCTCTTTGATTAATTCCAAAATTCCACTTCCTTTTTTTCTATTAAATCCTCATTTATTGTCATACCAACATTATACACATATCTACCTATTACTTCCATAAGACAGGCTACCTAGAACTATGTTAAATATTTGAAGCTTCAAGTAATATTCTGTATAATTGTTTATGAAGATTATTTATATGATTAGTAAGTAAGTTTAAATGGGAGGACATTAAATGGAACTTTGGGATATACTTGATTTTAATGGGGAAAAAAACAGGTAAGACTGTTGAGCGTGGGAAACCTATGAGACAAGATGAATACCATCTCGTAGTTCATGTATGGATAGAAAATGAAAGCGGGGGATTTTTAATTTCAAAACGCACACCAAACAAGGTGACTTTGCCTAACATATGGGAAACCACCGTTGGTTCAGCAATTGTTGGAGAGGATAGTCTAAAAGCCACATTAAGAGAAGTGAAAGAAGAAATCGGTATAGACTTATCTGCTACAAATGGAAAATATCTTTTTAGACTAAAAAGGCAGCACAATAACTTCCCCGATTTTGTTGATGTATGGCTATTCAAGAAGGAAGTAGATATTTCGGAAGTTATTTATCAACCTGAAGAGGTTTGTGGAGCAATGTGGGCAACTCCAAAACACATTCAATCCATGATAAAATCCGGAGAATTCGCCGATACATTTACCTATCTTGAAGATTTATTTAAGCTAGAATAACAAATTATATAATATTTCTTTTGTTCGCTTCCCCAGTTACCTTAAATGCTATATACCCAACTAAATTCAAAGTGAAAAACATTATAATCCAAATTATATGTAATCTTCTTACTTTATAAGCCTTTATACTTGCCCAGACCCCAAAAAGTATCCAATATAATGCAAGGCATATTAAATTTAATCGTGACAATTTATAAGTAAAATCAACCATGTTATTGAAATCTTTATCTAGGAGCTTAGCTATTCTAATTTCAATATACCAAGTAGCATTACTAGTTTGTACTGAATTCCCGAAAACTACATAGCTAGTACTTAATTTTGAAAATTCACCCTTATAATTATAGTCAGAATTGCTATAATTAATATTCATTAAAAAGTCTCCATATATTACATCTTTGGGTACTTTGATTATTCTAACATCTTTAAGCCTTGTATCCGTTCCAAGAAGTGCCTCCTTACTACCACTAATTATCATATCTATGTTGTCTTTTGTCACACCCTTGTCCTTTTTTATTCGATTACCAATATGTGAAATTAGATAATCATATTCCGCTTGTCCAGAGTTTTTGTAACTTTTTTCTAAGTAGTTATTTCCTATAGATTCACATATTAATAAAGCTATTAAAATTGTTAGAAATATCAAAGCTGAAGCCAAAACCCAAGTAACAACCATTTTTCTTATATTAAATATACTAATAAGCTCTTTTCCAATTTGCTTTTTATCTCCAAATCTTTGCAGCGCTATTTTTATGCTATCCTCTTCAGTATATCCTTCACTTTTAAGTTCATCTATTGTAAGTATTAAGTGTTCTCTCATCTCTTGCTTTAATATATTAATTTCTTCTGATGTTCCATCCAGTCTTTTATACATTGAGTCAATAAATTTATTTACTTTTGTCATATCTATACCCCCTTTTAATAGCTTGGCTATGTTTAATAACAGTGTTTCTATTATGCTGCTTATGATTATAAGTAATTTTTTTTAGGTTCTATGCGCTTTTAATTCCCTAAACCATGGAATCTCATCAACTTTTAAAAGAAATAATGCAAATATATTAAGGGTAAAAAATAATATTATCCAAGATACACTGAATTTCTTTTCATGATAGGTATTTATCACACCCCACAAACCAAAGAACACCCAATAACCCGCAAAACACAGGATACCAATTGACTTCACGTTTGGCATATAATTGGGTAAAGCCAATTGATTCATAGCATAATAAACTTCCCATTTATTAGTGTTAGTTTCAATTGTTCTAGTATAACCTAACCCGTATAATTCATTTTGAGAAATATCCGAAGGATATATGTATCCAGTATTTTTTATATCCTCTTTTGGTATAACATCATTGGCTTACACTTGCCTTCCATAAGTTTAATATCAATATTCCTATTAAACTCATTGTTATTTGCAACTGATTTATTGCTGTTAATTGTACCAATTATTACGTAGGGTAATAAAGTGGTTAGGAATATTACAAGCAAGAAAATAGCAACTTTTAATAAAACTTTTGCAAATTTCTTTTCAGTCTTAAAGACTTTTGATAATTCATCTTCTATTTGCCTACCTTCACCAAATCTACTAATAGCAGTTTCAATGCTTTCGACTTCACTACATCCTTCTGCTTTTAATCCTTCCACAGTCTCCAATAAATGTTCTTTCATTTCTTGTTTTAATGTTTGAACATCTTCAGATTTCCCATCCATATGTTTATATAATAAATCTATATAATTATCAATCTTTTTCATAGCAATTCCTCCCCTAAGAATGTGTTGATAATCCCTTTAAAAAAACTCCATTCCTCTTTTCTATTAGATAAATAATTTTCTCCCTCAATAGTAATTTTATAGTACCTACGTCTACCCCCACCACTCTCAGTATCACCCCAATAAGGTAAAATTAATTTGTTGTTTTCCAGTCTTTTCAAAACAACGTATAGTGTCCCTTCTTTTATCTCAAATGTATTTTTGCTAATACTTCGTATCCTTTTTGAAATGTCATAGCCATATAAGTCTTCGCTTTTTAATAGACTCAGTATTATGCTCTCAATATAACCTTTTATCATTTCCTTATCTATTTCCAAATATGACACCTCCTTTACTTATTTATACCACAAACTACTCTATACTGTAAAGTAATATATTGTATCTTCCATTAAATATTTCGATTTGGTGATAAAAAAAAGAAACCAGACGGTAAACAGGAGTTTTTGTTCCCATTTTTGCCTGGTTTTACTGACTACTTAACTAATATTAAGAAGAAATATCTGAAAGTTCCACTCGTATATTCTCATTCTTACTTCTCATTTTGCTTTTATAAAGCATATTTTCTTTAAATACTTCGTTTGAAGGGAGCATAACTGTAAACTTACTTCCTTTCCCCAATTCACTTTCAACATATATACTGCCACCATGTAATTCTATAATAGACTTAACTAAACTCAAGCCAATACCCATACCTTCTGAATTTCTTGATAGTGATGAGTCTAATTGCTTAAATCTATCAAATATCATTTTAAGGTCCTTTTCTTCCATGCCTATACCATTATCTTTCACCGATATTTCAACAAATTCATTCTTGTCCTTAACCTCTACTAATATTTCATCCCCGAACTCTGAAAATTTTATCGCATTTGATAAAAGATTTAATACTATTCTCTCTATCTTTTCAGGGTCACAAGCAATAACTTTTACTTCAATATCCATATCAAAAATAATATTTATACCTTTACTTTCAGTATAATTAGTTACAGACATCACTATTTCCTCTATAACTTCAACTATATTGTTATTTGATAAGTTTAATACAAAATATCCTGCTTCAATTTTTGATGTATCAACTATATTATTAATAAGTCTTGTTAACCTATAACAGTTTTGCTTCATGGAGTCAATATATTTAATAACCGAATCCTTATTTTCGTCAAGTGACCCATTACTGTAATACAACTTAAGTAACTGAACCGTTGAATATATAACATTTAATGGTGTTTTAAGCTCATGGGATATATTAACAATAAGTTCTTCCTGGGATTTCAAAGCTTTTTCTATAATTAGATTAGACTTTATTTCAGGAGTAACATCTATTATTAAAATTAATATTTCCTGGATTTCCCCATTTACATCAAGCATTGGTTCAAAGATAATATTCCAATATACCTCTTCTCCATTTATAATTTGTTTCTCTTTATTCAAGTATGTAGTTTTCTTTTCCTTTAACACTCCACTAACACAGTGTTTATATTCGCTTGATTTGAATATTTTAAATAAATCTTCCACCTTCATATCTTTTATTTGACCTATTAAACTAACATTAGGTCTCAAAGATTTAATGATATTAAACGCCTTTTTATTAATGTCCACAATTCTTAAGTATGGGCATGATAATCTAATAATAGGTAAATTTAAAGTATCTATCATTCTGTTCAAGAATTCCTTTTGTTCTTTAATTATCTCATTTTGCCTTTTTATACTTTGTTTATTTAAAATATTTTCTGTAACCTCATTGGTAGTCACAAATATGTATTTCAATTCCCCCCATTCAGATATAGGTGTTAAAATAGAATCCCAATTAGTTATGCCTCTCTCAAGCTTATTATATCTGAATTCTTTTGTGCTGCTGGTCTTTTGAGTTTCAAGAACATTGTCCCAAATAACTTCCACTTGACTTCCTACAAATCCTGTTACAATTTCATTAATCGATCTACCTATACTATTTTCCTCTTTATTAAAAGATGGTTGCAAAAAATCAAGATATTTTTGATTAGCTTTAAGTAATATTAAATCAGGTACACTGTAAACAGCTAAGCCCTGAATGTTATCAGTAAATGTTTGTTCAATAAAAATGAGTTTGTCTTCAAGTCTGGAATTTAGTTTCTCAACAAAAGTATATATCTTTTCATTTGTTTTGATACCATTTAAAAATGATATACTCACTTCCCTTGCATTAAGGGACTTAGTAAATAAATATCCTGAGCACTGACTGCTAATACTATCAAGAAGTATCTTCGGATTAATTTTTAGCAAATTTCCTATTTCAATAAGCGATTTACCTAACAATTCATCCATTGTAAAACCTGTGAAATTAACAAATTCCTTGTTAACTTCGATTATAATGCCATCACGCGAATGCAAAAACGGTTCCATTATCTTCTTAATAAGAGTATTTCTCATTGTATTCCTCCATTTATTTAAAGTCATACTATTTTTATTTGATTATATGTTTGTTATAATTGTATAATAAAGTAAATAAGTCTTAATTTGTTTGCTAATATATTATATTAATAAAGGGAGGGTTCTTCATGAAAAACAAAAAACTTTTATCAGTTGTCCTCAGTATTTCTATATTATTATCGGGCACCTTTTTCGTTAATCTCAATGTAAAAGCTGACAGCATAGGTAAGACAATAACGGTCATACATAACAATTTATCTGTGTCACAGGAATCTACAGGCACTTTAGGTTCCGACAGAAATTTAAAGCCACTAAAATTCGCACTGGCAAAAGGAAAGCTTTTTCCTGAAATGTATTCATCTACGATGTCTACATTTTCAAATTCTACACTTGCAGCTGCATTGTACACAGCCCCTTATTCAATAGTACATACATCTCTCGGAGATGCTTTGTTTCTTCAGCAAGGCTGCACGGATACTAATTCTCGTGCTTTTGGATGGGACCATGCTCTACAAACCGATTTGAATAACTTATCCCAATCCTTTGGACTTGGTATTAATCTTACTGTGGATGGGGAATTCGGGCCTGGCACTACGTCAGGAGTTAAAACCTTTCAAACCTACGTTAGAAATTCCTGGGGTTGTTCAAGTATGTCTATTGATGGTGTAGCCGGAAATCAAACCTGGACTGCAATATATGCACTTTTTAGTGGCTATAACCCACATTCATATATCTCTTAATTTATATAATATTTTAAAACAATGATATTTTGAATATAACTATTGTATTCAAAATATCATTGTTTTTCTATTTAATTCTTACCTTAATTGGATCAATAGCTACAAATGGTGGTCCTGGCATATATTGAAGTTGACTTATTACTAAATATAGTTCCTTATTCTTATTAAAATAGCAGCTTCCGAAGGATAAGTTTATACATTTATTCGAATCTATATTTGCTAATATATTTCCAGAAATTAAATATTTATTTCCTAGCTCATCAATTAAATATGGGAATTCGCCCTTATCCGTCCCTAGCTTTCTTCCAATTGACCAGCATTCAGATTTGTCTAATTTGTTTTCACCGAGCTTTACTCTAACATCAATATGAGTTGGATAAATCTTTAGGTACTCTAAATTAAAATCTGTATTATTCGCTTCAAATTTAATATTACTAAATTCTTCTGGCTTCTTTGATTTTAAACTTTTATCGATTTTAACATTAAAATTCCACTTCCCTTCAATACTAAAAGGCTCTCTATTAAATTTTGAAGTGAAATTACTGCTGTTTTGATTTGGTAGTTTTGTATTATACGCTTCTGTTAAGCTAGAAATATCAATATTTATTTCATTAGGTATTTTGCTACTATCTGACACACTTATTAGTTCAATGGAGCCAAATGTCTTCTTATCTTTAGAAAAGCTGTCAAGAGAATTCCCTAGGGATGATACTATGCACTTATATTGTTTATTGCTTAGCATAATATAATCTCCAGCCTTGCCCTCCACTTCTTCAGAAAGTATGGGAGATTTATAATCTTTGCTATCCAAAAGAATGTTATTATTTTCATCCTTTAAAGTAAAGTTCTCCAAAAGTAGGTTTTTAACGTTATCTTTAGAAAGTTGACCATCTAGCGTATATAATATAAATAAGTCTTTATCATCTGACACAATATTATCAATAGTAATATTTATGCCCTTATCTACCTGTGTTATTTTTACATTTTGTTTTTCAGCATTTGCTATATTCTTATCATAATGAAAAAGTAAAGCATTTGATAATGAAGAAACAATAGGTAACCCCTGTACTGATTCTGCAAAAGCTGGTGAAATATTAATACTTAAAATAAAAATCACAAATGATGCAGCTATAGTGCCAATTATGTTAGAAATGTTTCGCTTAATCCTTATCTTATTTGCATCATGTCTTGCTTTTTCAATAGTCATTTTAATTACTGCATCAAGTTTATCAGAAACTTTTATTTGTTCAAATTCACTTTTTCTTTCACAGTCCAATTAAACACACTCCTCTACCAAGTCTAGTTTTAATTTTTTCAAACCCCTATGTAGGTAAACTTTTACTGTACCCTCTGGTATTGCTAATAGTGTTGATATTTCAGAAATAGTCATATCCTGAAAATATTTAAGAATAATTATGTTTTTAAATTTTATGTCTAATTTATCAACTGCATTAAACAAATCAAAACTGGTATCTATATCAGTCTCTTCTTCGGAATCGTTAAAATTATCTAATTTTTGATAGTCATCTATGTAGATAATATTTTTATTATCTTTTAATTTATCAGTTGCAGAATTTATAAGTATTCTGGTAATCCAAGTCTTAAAAAAACTTGGGTTATTAATCTTTTTTATATTCATGTATGCTTTGTATACGGTATCACTTATGATATCTAAAGCATCTTGTTCATTTTTTAAATACACAAAAGCTATTTTATAGAGATTTTCTTTATAAAGGCTAATCAAATCAGTAAAAGCCTCTGTGTCTCCTTTTTGTGCCATTTTCACAAGTGTTTCCATATCCCTCATTTTTTCACCTCTTCATCATTATGTTTTAAGTCTGTATACATATTATAGACTGTATAATATATAAAAAGGTTACACTAAAAAGAAATATTTTACTTGTTAATTAAATTCATCTGAGTAACGGATAACCTTCACTAATATTAACCTTGAAGCTTCTGGTATTATCGTAATTAAAGGTTTGTGTTTTGGACAAATGAATTACCGGGCTTAAGAGTATTCTACGATATAAGACTAAGGAAAGAAAATACATGAAAAACATAACTAATAAGCACTTGGCACTTTCTCTATATTTTAGGTAAATCTTCTTATCATGAGCTGGCACACTACGTTTCACTCTATTTCCTATAAATTCACTTTCCCCAAAATCCTTTATTGCTAATTTAACTGCTGCTTCTTCTGATAGCCCTCTACTGAAATATTCATTTTTTAATAGTGTAAGCTGTTCTTTAATTTCACAGCTTAAAGCTTCTTGGTCTTTTTCCTCTACTTCCATTTCATATAATTGCTCTTTAATATACATTTCAATTTCTAACATACTATCGCTCCTTAAACCTCTATACCTATTAGACTGTCTAATAGGTAAAAAGGTTACACCTTGGAAAAATAATTTAAATTTCCATTGTACAATAAAAACACAAGAACGAAAATAAGCTTAAAGGATTCCCCTTAAGCTTATTGGAACAATTGGAATGAAGGAATGAAGAAAAGGGAGAATAAACGGTTTCTAATGCTTATAAAAAACCATTATCAAATATTTAAATACTTTTACCGTTATCTTTATATTCAGTTTCATTTTTTCTTTCAAGTTCTAATTTATTTTTTAATTCCCTTAACTTTACAATATTAGCCATAGGCAACCTTACAGGTGGATTTAACCCAAGCAAGGCTGTAGTAGATATAATATAAGATCTACTTAATTGTGACAATGTTGCTACACCATTTAATTCCATCGTTCTCCTAAAACTTTCACTATCTAAAACATTAGGATTACCCATGAATACGCCTTCTAGATTAAAAGACACTTTAAACAAAAGTGAGTTTTTTATCTTAGCCTTTACTTCAACTATAAATTCAAGATACCCAGTAAACTTGTTATCTTCTTCTGTTATATTTAAGATATTATAATCTAGATTATATTCAAGTTTAGCTACAATTCCATTTGGTTCTATAGGCTTAGTTAAAAGAGAAAACTCTGAAACCCTAGTCCTTAATAATTGAAAGTCTGCCATAACCTTATCAACATTCATTATATTACCTCTATTATTACCATAGAATTTGCACTGAAGTACTTTTACACTTACCTACCATATTATTAGTATGTGCAATTTCAAGAAAAATAAACATATGTTTATTTTTCTTAAGTATCGAATTAAATCAAAAAAAAGTACCAGAATTAACTGACACTTTCCATTTTATGTATTCCCCTATTTGCAGCTGCTATTCCTGCTGTTTTTGTCTATTACTAATACCAATAAATTTTGACATCGCTTTAGTATCTGCACTCGGGTTTAATATAAGTATCTGTTCTTTTATTTTATCAATAGCTTCTTGTTGGCTTAATTCACAAGATAAATCAAACATTTCTTCTCCGAAGAAATCTTCTGTGGTGCGAAAAGTTGTAACAGGCCACCCATATTCCTTGCCAACTTTAGATAATTTATACTTTTCCCCACTGATTGTAATAAACATTTTCATTTGTAACATGGTTATAGATGCTTCAAATTCTGATTTCTGGCTCTTGTCAAATCCTATCATCATTTTAATTTCATATAAGGATAAATCTGGAGTATGACAAATTAAATCATATATATTTTTAGCTGTATTGCTCATCAAACCTTCACGATACATTTCATAAAATGTTCTATATTCTCTTCTTATCGCCATGAAATATGGATACCACTCTTTAGTAATCCAGCCGCCTTTATTAAAAAACAGTTTACCGTATGCTAAATCATCGCATTCAAGAATTCCACGTATACGCCATTCCCAGGGGTCAGTTTCCTTAATACCTGTATGTGCCACCAAATTGTCAGAGAAGTAAGCGCATAGAGAAAAAATTCCTTCACCATTGCTTCCACTCATTGAAAATCCTACTTCTCGTAATGCTGTACAAAAACATGGAAATGAATTAATCTTTTGCCGCTGCAATCTGCATCCCTCCTCAAAAATCAATAGTGTTAAATTCTATAATAAATCCAATCAGGCATGTGCTTTATCAAAAAAGCTATAATACCCCATCTTTTAGTAACATAGGCTACTCTCTTTTTCTGTTTAATTTTCTTATATATTTGAAATGCTACCTTCTTAGGTGATTGAACCCAAAATAGTCCTTCTCCTTTAGCCATATCCGTATCTACTAGTCCAGGTCTGACATCTGTTATTGTTATATTAGCCTTGTCTTTTTTTATTTTGTAACTTATTCCATCTAGGTAATTAGAAATATATGCTTTTGAAGCATTATAAGCAGGTGCTTCCCTATTACCTCTTAAGCAGCCAATAGAAGATATTACTACTAATTGTCCAAAATCTTTCTCCAGGAAATGTTTTAAGGAAACATTTATCATTGAAGTGACTCCTGTAACATTAACATCAATAGTTTCTCTCTCTTTATCCCAATTTAATTCCTTATTTATATGATCTATACCTGAAGTTATTATTATTAAATCTACACCATCCATTTCATTAATTAATTCAGCTAACTTACCCATTGCCTCATCTTGTTTGGAAATGTCAATAATTTTTACATATGATTTTGTGTGTAACTCTCTTTGCAATTCAAGTAACAATTCATTTCTTCTAGCTGCTAACCCTATAACATACTTTTCTTTTGATAGGATTTTTGCTAATTCTCTTCCGATGCCACTACTTGCACCAATGATAATTGCTTTATTCATAAAACAACCCTCCACAAAGCTTATATATCTAATTAATATGAAATAGAGTAGGCTTCGTATACTTTGTGAAAATGATATCCTAATTTTTATTTCTTATCAACCCACGCTCTCCCAAGCATTCCTTCAAGGCATGAACAAATCTCAACATCCTTTTTGCCTTCATACAAAGGACGAAGGCAGTACATTTCCTCTTTTAATAACTCTAACAAATTGCTACCTCCTTAATAATAATAGTTTTACATTCTTTGTCCCATTTTAAATCTATAGGTGGTATTATAACCAAATCTTCCATACCAAGCTTCCAACCATGTATAACCAATATATGAGTAGTCAAAACCAAGATATTTTAGTTCATTAGTTAAGGTTATTACTAATGCTGCACCAATACCATTTTTTTGATAATGTTTCCTTACACCAAGGCATCCAATTCCACCTGTTCTCCCAGAAAAATTCATACTCCATCGAATATCTTTTTCATCAAGTAGCATAGCGCAACCTACAATCTTAATACCTTCACGGGCTACAAATATCTTTTCGTTTCGGGCATCTTCAAGTAAGGTTTTATATAACAGCACCCATTTACATAATTCTTTCTCATCTTCCAGCATGTTTATTAATTGTATAGTTTCATCTTTATTAATTTTGCTAATACATTGATTTGCTACTGGTGAATGCACACTCCATGTATTAAGATCCATAGACATATCAATACTTGTCCAAGACCATTCAAATCCATGCTTACCTAAGAAATCATCTCCAAGTCCTATAGGAACCCCTTGCCACCAATATCCACTTCCTTTTCCAGCATTCCAAACTCCATTTATCATAGATAATGCCCTATTAAGCAAAGCACTACCTATACCCTTTCTCCGTAAATGTGGTAAAACATATAGCAACCAAATTGCATTAGTGCTGCCTTCCTCATTAACTAGAAGTCCACAACATTCATCATTATTATAAGCCATATATAACCAAACATTTTCAACTGCTGGTTGTAAAAAAGGCAGGATATTATTTGAATCAATCTTCCAATCACTTATATAATCGATCCAAAAATCGATTAACAATTTTTCGTTACCCTTTAACGGGACACGCTCTATCTTTATAATTATATTTTTCACCTCTCTTATTATAGAAAAAAATGTTAACAAGATTAGCTCATTTTCTGCACTCACAATGAAGGACTACTCCATCCTCTGGACGATAAATTTCCCCTCTTTCACATTCTAATACTGTAAATCCCGCTTTCTGTGCCAAATCTAACAGCTCTTCAATGGTGAACATCTCCCAATATATCTCAGAGTTTGCAAATGGGAAGAATTTTTTCCCATCTAAATTTGATAAAATCACTGTTCTTAAAAGTGTTCTTCCAGTATTTCTACTTGCATCTACCCATTGAATCTAAAGGCGATGCAATTTTAGGTATAGATTTAGTAAACAGCCTTTTTGTTAAACCCCAGCATATCGTAACAATTCCTAAACAATCAACCCCAACACAATACTTGCTAACACCATTATCCCTAGTTTCTGGTACATTCCCTGCACTTTTACCTGCAGCAATACCAGAATTGAATTCATCAATAGTAGAACATCCACCCCAATTATACGGTATCCCTCTATTTACTTGATCTATTAACCACCATCACAACTATATTTGGAGCTTATATAATCAGAATCCGGAGTATTTACAAAAATCCCATCTGTATCATAACCATGGTAGACATTTTGATTAGTTGGAGTCCAAATATGATTAGCGTAAGCGAGAGCACAGGAGACAACATTATCACGCCAAGAATTGTCTTCAGAAACAAATTTATATATCATTATTTTCCCCCCCTAATATGGTGTTTCCGACAAACAAAGCTAAACTTTATTATACAAATATTCATTATTGTAAATTAAATCATTTGTTTAGGTTATGTATAGCTACTTGATAATTTTTGATAAGTTGCTCATATCACCATATAGTTCATAGCCTATATTAGTATTCTTCGCATCCATAAGAAACACCCATTTCTCTTGCTTATCAATAAGAATATAGTAGCCTTGATTAGATCTGTCCTTAAATGTTATATTAATACAATAATCAGCTTTAGCTATATTTGCCGTATTTAAGTCAATCTGTTTACTATTATTAATAACTTTTATGATAGTAGCTACATCTTCTTTTTTACTATAGGTTCTGATTATTTCATTACCAAAATGTTGAAAGTCTTTAAACTTTAACAAGGTAATACTATCAACAGATTGTCCAGTTTTAAATTTTACAGTATTCCCATTAAAAGTTATTATAATAAATATAACAATAAATATAACAACAACTGAAAATAAATTTTTTTTTAACACAATAACTCCTCCTTTATAAGCTATTATTTAATTCTCTATATTCTCCTATTGTCCAAATATTCCAGATTTACGATTGATGAAATATTAATGAAAATCCCGCATGAGTGTATCAACATAATAAATATTACGGACCTGTGCCTATGCTAATAATTTTCCATGGAGATTCCTTTCCCTGTTTTGCCACATATATAAATCTTAATTGTTTCCCATCCTCCGATGTTATAACTGTTTTATAAATTGCATTATACTCTACACATACTTGAACTTCATCGTAATTCTCATTATCTAACTTTATAGAAGTTTCAGGTGTTGCTTTAATATCAGTTATTTTCTTCAAATTGTTAAAATCAGAGTCAGATGCATCACTTAAAAATTTAGAATAATCAGATGATAAGCATGATTTGGCAGTATTCTTATCTCCTATACTATTCTATTTCTCGCTTTAAGTAGTGCCAAGCCCACCAAGTACATACTAATTCCCAACCTTGCATTCCATATTCATTAAGTAATCTTGTTGTTCTTGCTCCTCCCGCTCCAATAAACATACATTTATACTCATATTTTTTCATATTTTCTCCTCCTTTAATAGTTCATATTATCCTTCAAAACCTTACTACTCCTCACTTTATTATTAGTGTTCTGTAATCCTGAGCCTGTACAACTTTAAACCCAGTATTAATATATAATTTTAATGCCTTATCATTGCTTGCCAGTGCATTTAAGTTCACCTCTGCTGCATTTTGTTCTAACCCTTTGTTTACCGTAAATTCTAATATTTTTTTACCATAACCTTTTCTTTGGTACTTAATATTTACGAATAGCAATTCTATCTCAGCATTTTTAACCATTGAAGCTCCCACCATTTCATCATTTTCAAAAAATAGATGGATGTAATCTCTGTTTTCAAAAGTTGCCTTTCTGTTATTTTCAAGGTCATCTTTACTAGCACTTAGATACCAATTATAGGGTTTAATATCATTTTGTTCCCTTAATACTGCAAAGGCTTCACTCTCAAGTCCCATCTTGTCCCCGTAATATTTATCTTCGTATTTTACTTCACAAATATTGGGTTCATCAAATTTAGCTCCGTTGTAAGAAAAACGATATATAGAACCCAAATATTTAAATCCAATCATATTAAATAACTGCTGCCATTTTAGATTATCCTTTATATGAAAGGTTTTGATAAAATTAATAGACATTTCAATAATAAGTTTTTTTGCCTCTTCCCAAAGTTTTAAGCCCACAGGCAGTATTTGATCAGCGCTTGCTGCCCCCATTTCAATGGTGCAAGAACTACCCCATATCATCATGTGAATAAACCCTTGAATCTTATTATTATTATCATCATATACCAGAATCTTAGATGCAGACTTTATTGTTTCAATTTCTTCTGGCATCGCCTTATACTCTAATATATATATCCTAACAATTTCATCAATATCTGATTGTTTATAATCTCTTATCATATCTATTCTCCTATATTTTCTTTAATATTGAAATCATAAGCATTAGGGCTTCTAATATAACCTATAATCCGGATAGTAGTAACCCAATATTTACCTCAGATTTTGTTTGTACTTCTGCTTCATGTAATATCTCCTCTGTAGTTTTATTATAATTAATTCATAATTTATATGCTTATGATACCATATTTTTACTTATCACTACATAAAATTTTCTGTTTAATAGTTGTTTAGCTTTAAAGAATAAAGGGGTTAAAACCTCCATCAACAGTTTTAAATATTTTATCCTTATCAGATAAAATCCCCACACCACATTCTTTGTTATAAAATTTATGCAAGTAAATTGAATAATTTCCATATCTTTATTTCTTAAGATCCAATTCAGTCCGCCATCCATAGTATGAAAGGTTATAATTATATTTTAATTATTTGCATCTGATAACTCTACAGTGCTGCTCAATACCTCACTATTCCACTTGTCGCTCAATAATACTGCCGATGTTAGATGCTACCAACTTCCAAACAATTTTAAGCTATTTCATCTTCTATTAATTAACTTCAGACTATATTAACCCACATCATTCCATATTAGTTAACGTCATACAATAAGGAAGGACACCCTCGGGGTGCCCTATATCTAGTCTATATGATTGATATATCTGAGTAGTCAAGTTTAGCTTCGCTTGCTTCTTGGCAAGTTATCACATTCTATAAGTAAACTTTTATTATACATAGCCATGCTAGAGCATAATCCAAAAGTTTCACTACTCAAATCTATTTTGATAAACCTTATTAGAACATTCCGTATTTAAGTTTAAATTCACTATATATACAAAAGAATTACTATACCATTAAGACTACATGAATTTATATGAAATTATATGAAATATAATGTAAATATAGGAAGGAGGTGTTAAGTATGAATGAACTTGAAAAACTCTATACTGTTGAAGATATTGCAAATATGACAGGTCTAACAACTCGTACAATTAGAAATTATCTTAAAGATGGAAGTCTGGAAGGTAAAAAAATTGGAGGGCAATGGAGGTTTACTATGGAAAATATTGAAAAACTATTTAATAGTAGCAGTGTAACAAAAAACATGCAAGATAGTAAGAAGCAACAAGTGCTTGATTTTATTGATGGAGTAAACACAGATATGAAAGGCAATATTCAAATTTGTACTATTGTAGATTATTATTGGGATAAGATAGAACAGGCAAAAAAAATGTCTGATAAATTGATAACTGTAATAAATACTGATGATGAGGCGATTACAAATGGTGCAAAATATTCATATGAGTATTTTGAAAAAGAGGGGAAGGCACGATTTACTTTGTTTGGTAGCCCCTTGTTTATAACCAAGATATTGAAATTATTAGAAGCATAATAACAAAAATGTCCTACACCATTATAGGTGGAGGACATTTTAAATCACTTAATATAATACAAGTACATAATAAAATACCATTGTGTTCCAATATTAATTCTTTTGTAAGGTAATAAACCCTGAGGTCATGTCATTATTTAAATTTATACTTGTAAATGTGTATCTATTTTTACCAAGAATGATTTTACCATTAACTTTGTTAACTCCAACATCATTTACAGGAAATGTAATTACTACTTTATCCATATACATAACCTTTAGAATTAATCTATTAGATGAATCTTTATCTAGAACCCAACTTTCCACATTCTTTGTATATTTATCGATATATGGAAATGGAATATTTAATTCGTTATGTGCTTTAATTTTTGCTGATGTCGGTAAGGGAATGCCCTCGGTTTTAGTGCTACAACCTGTAATAAAAATAATTATTGTTAGTACTAATATTAACTTAAATATCCAACGATTATGCATATTTGGACTCTCCTTTTAATACAAAACTAGGCTTCTGCCTCAACTCTGTCAATTCCTCGGTTCATAAATGTTTCAATTAAATTTTCTAGACCGCTATGCTAAAAGATTTATCCCAGTTTCTATAGCTTTAATAAAGCTGTTTAACTCATTACCTTTCTTAGTCCTTAAATAAGGATATATGAGCCTGGAACCCGTTGTCCATATACTTTTCAGTTACATTTCCTACTAAATCAGTAAATCCAATATCAAGATGGGTTTTAAATACCACATAAACTTTTGCCGCCTTCTGCTTCAAAAACAAGTTTAAAGGATTTTAAAGATTGCTTTTTCAGAAATAAAATTAACTGGGATACTTGGAAACCTTTCCTGTAGCCACTCTGCTAAATATTTCATACCCCCAGCTTCACTTTCTGCATGGCCTAGTACGATAACACCTTTTTGTACTCCTTGGTAAATAGCATCCCTTACATATTCAGGAGTCTCCCATTCTGGGCCTTCTCCATAAATTATAAGGTCTAGATTCTCTTTTACAAAAATAGGTATGGCAGATTCACCTGAGCCTCTATATCCCACTAAAATGCCAATCCGACTACAGTGCATAGATAAATCTCCTTCATAACGAAGATACTGAAGGTTAAGACAGCTTTTAATATATGAGATTACATCCTCTAGAAGCATTGGGGATACCTCAATAATGGATACCTCCGGCTTATTTATAACTTCATAATTTTGCCACTTCAGATCTTTAAGTAAACCTGCTGTAATAGCATCAGGTTTATATGTATGAATATAGTCATGGAATCGAAATATAGCCATCTTGCTTTCTTCTATAGTTTTGCACTTCTTCCGGTAGATTGGATCGTACTTAAGCATTTTTCTCTTATCCCAATGACTATAAAATATCCCTTCATGGGAAATAATCAGATTAACCCCTAAGTTTTTTGCTTTCTCAATAACCTCTTGAGTTGCTACGAATGCTGTAGCGATACCTTTAACTATCGAATCAGTTGTCCCATATTCAAGCTTGTCAACAGTATCTCCAGGTAATACTATGTCAGCTGTCAAGGTATCAAGTATATGCTTTATTGTTATACCCATATTCTATCAATTCCTCCTTAAATGCTAAAATGTAAATTTAATTAACTTCATTTTATCTATCCTCTTCGAAAAGAGTACACCCATCTTCTGCAGGTAACGGGTTACGTTTTGAGTTTCTTTTTATTAAATCTTATCATTATTCCCAGTTAAAATCACAACTTTGGTGAATAGTGATAATACATTAAAACTAAACATCTCCCCCTCTACTCAGATAGTATTGCAAAATGGGCAAGCCTTTAAACATATCCCTAGAAGCCGAGATCTAATTGTTATTTATGGTGCTACAACAAGGAGTATCCCACCCCAAACCACGCCTTATAAAATCATTGTTATGTGTCCCCTTAATAACTAAAAAATAGTATTATAAATACAAGAAAATTTCAACAAAGGCCACTGTAGTATTTTTTGCTACAGTGGCTTTTATAAGTGCACCAAATTACTCATACCAAATAAAGCCTCATCACTTATATATGATTCATATCTTGGATTATCTTACTAACCATCCACCATCTACCTGCTGGTATTCTAGCCAATATATCCGCACTTTTTCCTTCATCTGCTCTAATAGGTGCCGTATTATCTGTTGCTATATATCCTGGTGCAATAGCATTTATTTGAATATTTTTATCTCCCAGTTCATTTGCAAATGCTTTAGTTATGCCTGCTACACCATGTTTACTTGCTGTATAAGCTGAAACAAACTTTCCGCCTTGAAATGCAAGCATAGAAGCAATGTTTATAATTTTTCTTGAACCTTGCTTAACCATTATCTTTGCTACATCTTGGCTTAAGTAATATACTGAATTTAAGTTTATATCTAAAACTGCTTTCCAATCCTCATCTTTAAACTCGAGAAGAGGCGCTCTCTTAATAGTTCCAGCATTATTTACTAGAATATCAACTCTTCCATATTCTTTTACACAAGCTTCTACAGTTGCAGTTATTTCTTCCCTCCAGTTACTATAGCTACTTTACCCTTTAGTGAAAAAAAAGCCATTGAAAACTCATTTACTTCTGTACCCAATTTATTACCTCCTTCTCTCTGTTAATATTTTTACTATAGTTTCCTCCTAAAGCCATAAAGCTGGTTGTCTAATAGCTATATTTCTTCTGACTTCATCATCTATTGGATGCTTTTCAAGCCTTTTCCAAAGTTTAATATATTTTCCCTCGCTCAGTCCGTAGCCTGCAAAAAGTAGTGAAGAAACTGCTACTGGCCATGCTTCAAAATGTTCCACATCTTGTCTAAAAGGCCATTTTGACTTATCTTCCAAATAAGGATATAAAAATTCAATTCCTTTTCTTATACTTCGTCCATCTTCAAGTTGAAATTCCCATAAGTTATCTTCTGGTTTTGATAAAACATGGCAAATAGTAACCATATTATCTAATACAAAGATGGAATAACTGTAAGGCTTAGTACGTTTCAATTCTGCTGGGAAACTTCCGTTTAAGGCCATTTGGTTTGGAAGCAATATCTTTTTATATCTTTCACGGCATAAATCTTGTATATGAGTGTTTTCAGTAAATCTTGCAAATACTGCAGCCTGTACATTCCAAGTAACACCATGGTTATTATATTCATTCATTTCTTTTATTCCGAATTCGTGAGTTGTCATCCATTTTAAATACTCTGAAAACCATTGTTTAAGTCCAAAAAGAACTTTTTCTGTGAGAAAAGGGGATTTACTAAGTGTTTGGATTGCAACTGGTATTTCAATTAAATGCAATGTATCAATAATACCTATCCCTCTACCTGAACATACTCCTGGAATAGCTTGTGTATAAAGCAGATTTGGGTTCATTTTTGTAACTTCATCTATAAAGAATTCTTTTAACATAAGAACAGCCTTTTCTGCATAATCTTCATTACCTGTAACTAAATATCCTGCACTTAGATTTGCTACATTTGTTCTTAATTTTCTTAAAATTACCCGATGTTCAAAAAAGGCATTTGGATTTGATTGACCATCACGACATACATAAGGTAATCCATCCAAAGTGTCTGAGTTCGGCCACCAATAATCTCCATTAGAATAAAAATCATGAAGGCCTCCTTCACTTAACTTTGAAAAAGCATCAGTAATATGTCTAGGTTTCTCATTAAGAGAAACCTTAGCTTTATTTATTATCCATTCCTTATCAAATAACTCACTACTATTTATCATATTTTATTTATTCCTCCAAGTTTAAAGAAATATATTATATCTTTTTACATCCCTATCCATATTTACTACTACCTCAATATTATCAACTTCTACATTAAAATCCACAGTCTTTATTAAAGAGTTTTCTTTATGACAGGCTTCAAATACATTTATAAATAGTCCTCTCTTTCCTTTTACTCTGTTAATAATATAAGATAATTCCTTAACAGAAGGATTGTCCGGTGCATTTCCAAAGCTTAACTTTTTTCAGATATTTAAAAGGTTTCTTGTTACTGAAAACCCCTTGAAAGTTTTTCATTTTACTACTTGATACTAATTCACCTGCAACATGTAATACCCAATCAATAATATTTTCTTTTTCACATTCTACCCTGCAAACTTCAATAAAATATTCATCACACCAAAGTATAATTCTTCTCATACTAACGTTTTCATAGCTTTCTGTATTCCATTATCCATTAAATCTCTAACTTCCTTCTGAAGCCAAGAAATAATCCAATTTTGTGATTCTGCCTTAAGCTTTAAACTTTTTATCTCTTGTTTTGTGAACTGTATCATAATAATTTATCTCCAAAGTATTTTTTTATAGTATATAGATTACTAAAAAATATTTCTCTTCCAACCTAATAATTTCGATATTCCCTCAATAAAAAAGTAATCAGCATAAATCAGTGAGATATTCACACCAACATTATTTGGTTTATTACTAGTAGCACAAGTTAAAATTCCCTCTTCCTCTGGTTTATCAAAGGTTGAATAGTTTTCTGCAAGAGAAAACAATATTTTTTCTGCCCAGTTTTTATAAATCAACCCTTCTGGTTCACAAAGACAAGATGCAATTTCGAGCATTCCCGAAGCAGCACAGGCAGCTGCAGAGGTGTCTCTTGGCTCGCCTACATTTGATGGTAATCTGAAATCCCAATATGCTATACTATCTTCAGGCAAGCAAGCAATAAAGTAATTTACAACCTTCTGCGCAGCTTTTAAATATTTAATTTCACCTGTAGCTTTATAACAGTTAGCCATACCATATATAGCCCAGGCTTGTCCTCTACTCCAAGACGATCCTATACCATAGCCTTGGCCTCCCTTTTCGTCTACAACTTCACCAGTCACCGGATCAAAACATACAATATGCTTTACGGAACCATCTTCTCTTATAAAATTACGAAGCACTGTATTTGCATGTGCTACTGCTATATGTTTAAATCTAGGATCTCCAGATTCAGCTGAAGCCCAAAATAGTAAAGATAAATTCATACTTGTATCTATAATTGACCAGCCGCTTCTTTCGATCTGATTCCAAGCACAAATAAAATTTCCAATTATATTAAATCTCCCCGCTAGAAAGTTTGCAGCAAATAGTCCTCTCCTCAGTGCATCCTTATCACCGGTTATTTTATATTTAATAACTGCTGTAAGTAGAAACTGAAATCCCACATCATGATGAAACCTATTTTCTCGTAGATATAGTGCTTCTATCTTTTTATCCCAGTCCCATGCAGCATTTTTATATTCGCCTTTTCCAGTCATATCATACATAACCCAAAGCATTCCCGGCCAAAAACCTGACGTCCACCAATCATAACTATTATTATCATAAACCCCGTCTTTAGTCATATGACTAGATTTAGCATTTAGCGCATCCATATTTCTTTGGAGTTTTTTTTCTATTGACTCTAACATACCTTGTAGTTTTTCCGTTTGCGAGCTTAAAATGTCCATATCAATGCCTCCTTCAAGTATTGCTATAAATTATGTCTATTCACTTAGTTTATACTCAATTGGCCATTCACCTTCAGGTATTATTTCACCAAATATCACACCAGCAGTAACCTCTATATTGGCTGGAGAAGTTGCAAAAGTTATAATAACTGAATCTGCTTCTTTTGGTATACTTAATACTTCATAAGGAGTATTTGTAACAAGTATTACTTTTTTTGATTTATCACTTACAATTTCCTTTATAATTTCATTATTTGAGAGTTTTCCTCTTATATAGAAATTAGTAACCACAATGGTATCATAGTCTTTAATTCTTCTCTTAATATTTTCAATATCATCTTCATCGAAAGTATAACTTGTTTCTAAATATGCTACATTTTTATTATATTTAGTACATTCTTTTAGCAGTATCCCCGGATGCCAACTAAAATCATTTGGTGTTTTATTTATTTGTTCTATAACCAATATTTTTTCATCTTTACTTAATGGTAACAAATTATTTCTATCTCTAGCTACAAGTACAGATTTCTTTGCAACTAATTTTGATAGAGCAACAATTCGCTTGTCATTAATTACATCCTCGGGTTTCTCATCTGTCATAGTTTCATGATGGAAAAGTCCGTACTCATACTTTGTATTTAATACTCTATAGACTTTTTTATCTAATTCTTCAGTACTTATTTTACCTTCTTGAACAAATTGTTTTATTGTATTAAAGGTTTCTTCCACAAGACTTCCTTCAGCTTTCATTAAAACAAGATCAGCTCCAGCTTGAAGAGATAATGCGCAAGCATTAGCAACACCATATTTTGTGGCAATTGCACCCATGGTCATACTGTCTGTGGCAATTACTCCTTCAAATTTCAATTCTTCTCTCAATAAGCCAGTTATTATCTTCTTTGATACTGTAGCAATATTTTCGCTATCAAAGGCTGGGAATATACTGTGTGCAATCATTATTGATGGTAATAAATCTTTAGCTATAAGAGCTTTATAAGGTAATAGTTCTCTTTTTAGCATAGTTTCTTTACTAACATTTATAACTGGCACTTCAAAGTGCGCATCCACAGGTGAATCTCCTCTTCCTGGAAAATGCTTACCGGTTGCAATCAAACCACCTTCTTTGAAGCCCAGACAAGATTGCTCAGAATATTCCACTACTTCTTCAACTCTATCAGAATAAGCTCTCGTGTAGATTTCAGGATTACTAGGCTCAACATTTATATCAATTACTGGTGAATGTATCCAATTAAAACCAACTGCTTTACTTTGTTTGGAAACAGCTAAAGCCACCTCATAAGCTAATTTGCTATCACCTGTTGCTCTTATACCCATTGGCTTTGTAAAAATATTTACTCCGCTAAAATCAAAATCCGAGCTAGTTCCGCCTTCTTGATCATAAGAGAAGTGAAGAGGTATCCCATGGGGCCTACTCATAGCCAATTCTTGAAATTCCTCAAGTAGTTTTTTATATTGCATCGCTGTTGTAGTTGGTGGATTCACGCCTTTTTTGTACCCCATATCATCTGATACATCGACAACAGTTTTCCCTGATTTAGGATTTACGTAGGCTCCAAATGTTCTTGAAGTTGGAGAAAGTCTTAACCCACCACAATGATATTTAGTTATAAACTCATATATATGGGGTCTTGCTAAAGTTCCACAAAAGCCTAATGTTAATAATGCACCCACCTTTTCATCCAATGTCATCTTGGAAATCAAACTTTTTATATACTTATTTTCATTTTTCATAATTTCGCTCCAATTAAATTTTATAGTATTAACCCTTTACTGCACCAATCATGACACCTTTCACAAAATACTTCTGCAGAAAAGGATATATAAGTAGTATTGGAATAGTCGCAACCATTATTGTGGCATACTTAATACTTTCACTTATAGAGGCTACATTATCGGCGCTAGCACTACCTGCCATGTCGGTGGAACTAGTAATTAATATTTCTCTTAAAATTAATTGCAAGGGAAATAAGCTTCTAGTTCTGATATAAATCATAGCATTAAACCATGAATTCCAATGACCAACACCATAATATAATATCATTACAGCTATAACAGGCTTAGATAGTGGCAAAATAATCTTGAATAATATAGTAAAATCATTTGCGCCATCTATCCTTGCTGATTCTTCCAGGCTATCAGGAATTGCTGCAAAACTTGTCCTCATTATTATCAAATTAAATGTACTAACAAGGCCTGGAATAATAAGTGCCCATATACTATCCATTAAACCTACACCCTTAACAGTTAAATATAAAGGTATTAGTCCTCCACTAAAAAACATAGTAAAAACTATAAATTTAGTAAGAAATGCGTTGAAATATACTCCCTTTCTTGATAGCACATATGCACCAAAGGAAGTCATTATAAGATTTAAAGTTACACCAACTGTAACAATAAATATTGTATTCATGTAGCCAGTTCTTATATCAGGATTTGCTAGCACCTTTTGATAGGCTGCTAAATTAAAACCAAGAGGTCCAAATAACATACCCGTATGAGCTAGAAGTTTATTTCCATCACTTAAAGATGCAAAGATTACATACAAAAGTGGATAAGTGCATGCAATTGTAAGAACTATAAGAAATATAACATTAGCTGTATCAAAGATTACTTCACCAATCGTTCTTTTCATTATCATATTATCATCCCCTCTACCATAATCCAGTTCCACTTATTTTATTACTAAGCCTATTTGCTAAAATGATTAAAACAAAATTAATTACAGAATTGAATAAACCGACTGCTGAGCTTAAACTGTAGTTAAATTGTTGCAAACCCATCCTATATACATAAGATGAAATTACGTCAGCTGTTGAATATGTTGCTGGGTTATATAACAAAATGATTTTTTCGAAACCAACGTTAAGCATTCTTCCCATCCTAAGAACAAGTAGAATGACGATTGTAGTTAATATTCCCGGCAAAGTTACATGTATCATTCTTTGTAATCTTCCCGCGCCATCAATGGACGCTGCTTCATATTGTGCTGTGTCGATAGCTGCCAAGGCCGCCAAATATATAATACTATCAAAGCCTATAGACTGCCAAATACCAGAAATAATGTATATTGGTCTAAACAATGCAGCGCTCTGAAGCAGTGCTACCCTAGTTCCACCGAAAAAAACAATAATATCATTAATTATGCCATTACTATTCGTAAAATCTGTTATCATGCCACAGATAACTACTAAAGAAATGAAATATGGTAAATACGTTAGGGTTTGTACTACACTTTTGAAATATTTAGATCTTATTTCATTAAGTAAAAGCGCTAATAAAATAGGTGCTGGGAATCCCCAAAGTAACTCTAGAACACTAATAGTTAACGTGTTCTTTATTACTCTCCAGAAATAAAAACTATGAAAGAATATTTCAAAATTCTTAAAACCCACCCATGGACTAGCAGCAGGATTCGTAGGAATATAAGTTTGGAAGGCAATTAGGGCACCATACATGGGCTTATAATGAAAAATTAAATAATAAATTACAACTGGTATTGCCATCATGTAAATATATTTATTTCTTTTAAAATCAGTTTTGAGCATTTTAAAATACCCTTGAGGATATTTTGAAGATTTATTTACTTTTTTTAATATAATTCTTGTTTCTGCCATATATCTATCACTTCCTTGTTAAAATCTATATTGTTAATTTGGTAAAATTCTACTTTTAAGATTTATCAGGAAGAAGAAAACTCTCCTTCCTGATAAACTAATATTATTTTCTCTTGTTGTATCTATCTAATGCAGATTGATTTATTTTTATAGCTGTATCTATACCCATTTTTTTGATTTGAGCAACATAAGCATCATAATTACTCATTGGTTCTTGCCCAAGTATAAACCTTGTAAGCATTTCCGTTCTGTAAGTAGTAACATCATTCATTATTGTAGACATTTGAGTACTCTCTGTAGGAGACGGAGTAACAGGTGGAAGTAAATGTTTAGCTTCATTAGTGTTTCCCCATATCTTAACTGCCTCTTGTTGAACAGGATTAGCAGTATATTGTGTAAAATAATTCGGATCTTGAACAAAAGGTCCATTGAAACTTGATCTGGTATATGCAGCCATTATACTAGCTACAGGTATTTTATTTGGATTATTCATTATCAAATCAGTATACTTAGGCTTTCCATCAACCATTGTATAGGATTGACCCTCAATTCCAAAATTAAAGAGCATGTGTCCTTTGGATCCATATGCGTAGTCAAGCCACTCTGCTGCTAAATCTTTATTACTTGATGTTGCAGAAATTGCAACACTACCCGTTCCGCCTGAATACTGATAAGCTAAGTGCCCAAATTCAGGTTTATCTCCAGCTTTAAGTGTTGGGTAAGGTGCTCCTACTAAGTTAAATGTAGGATCGTCTTTTTTCATAGTATCTATATACTTACCTAAACTTGATCCATTACCACCATAAGTTGCTCCAGTTTTCGAAGCAAGCACTTTAGCATCAACGGCTTTTCTATTATTTGTAGCCCAATCTTTATCTATTAAGCCTTCTTTATACCACTGTGCCATAGTTGCTATATAATCTTTATATCCTGGCTGAATTGGTCCAAATTGAACCTTGCCCTTATCATCTAAAAAGAAGTCTTCATAAGCACCAAACGCGCCAACAAAAACTGGCATTACTTTCATTTGATTCATATAATCCCACATACAAAATGGAGATTGCACATTTAACTTTGTTTTAAAAGCCGTCAAAACTGTATGCCATTCATCAATTGTAGTTGGTACCTTTAGCCCTAATTTATCTAGCCAATCTTTACGAATTGTTAACCCATCAAATACTAGTAAAGATTTGTCTTCATTGCTTCCTCTTGAAAATGGGAATACATAGTATTTATCTGTATCAGTTTTAACCATCTTATTTAAGCCTACATCTTTAGCTAATACTTTTTTAAGATTTGGAGTTTCCTTGTTCATAATATCATTTAAAGGAGTTATAACTTTATCAGAGATAGCTTTCTCTGGTCCTCCAGGATAAGACATCCAATTATATTCAATCATATCGGGTAAATCTCCAGAGGCTAAAAGCAAATTGAATTGCTCAACTTCTTGCCCTATTGCAGGGTGAATAAACTTAATAGTAACCCCTGTTTCTTTCTGAAGCTCTTTATACATAGGCAAATTACCGTAGTCGTTACCAAAACCTGCACCAGGTGTAGCAGTGTTCATATATGCCCAGTAAGTTAATACTTTATCTGTTTTGATTGGGTAACTTACAGCAGCAGGAATGGTGTTATTTACTTTGGGTAATGTTTTTGGTGTAGCTTTACATCCTGCTAAAACGCTTCCTATTATTGCTGTTACTGCTACAGTTGTTATAATTCTTTTGATATTTTCATGCATTTCTATTTCCCCCTATTAAAATATTAGAATCTTTTTAACTTTTTAACGTTCAAATTGTGCACAATCTATATATTTCATGTTACGTTTTATTACTTCTAAAATCAATTAGCAAGATATGAAAACGATGAGCAATATATGAAAAGTTGATTGCGTTTTTGTGAAATGCATATTCAAAAAATGAAAAAAGGAGGTATTGTACCTGTTATTTAATGTTAGCATTTACTTATTTTAATTTCTTATACCTTAGCAAAAAACAAAATAGCACAGGCAGAATAACTTTACCTGTGCTATAACTTATTAGACTCCAGAGAAAGCTGAGAAGCCTCCATCCACTGGACTACTATTCCTGTTACAAACTTCGAAGCATCCGATGCGAGCCATACCAATGTTCCTACTATATCATCAGGTACACCGAATCGACCTATAGGTGTATGTGATAATATTGTTTCTCCTCTTTGTGTCAAGTTTCCATCTTCTTTACTCGTAAGTAAAAATCTGTTTTGCTTCGTTAGGAAGAAGCCTGGTGCCATCGCATTTACTCTTATTTTCTCTCCATAGGTCTTTGCAAGATCTACTGCGAGCCACTGAGTAAAATTACTAACAACCTTTTTCAAGCTTTCACCATCTAAATCAAAAAAACTCACCTCATCTGAAGTAGTGGCACTCTTCATATTTCCACCAACAGCATTAACTATAATGTCTATTCTACCAAAGTCAGCCATTACCTCATTGCAAACTTTCTTTAGATCATTTAAATCTAAGGCGTTTAATTTATAAGCTTTACATATAACTCCAAATTGCAGTACTTCTTTAACAACTTCCTCAGCATTCTCTAGCCTTAAATCACAAACTGCTACATTCGCGCCAGCCTCTGCTAGTCCCTTTGACATGGTGGTTCCGAGAACTCCACCTCCTCCAAGCAAAACTGCATTCTTTCCTTTTAAACTAAATCGTTCCATAATAATTCCTCCTCATTTGGCAAAGTTAATTATATATTTTATGTTACGTTGTATAATTTGTAATATCAATTAGCAAGATATGAAAAGATATACAATATATAAAAATCGAATAGCTTTTTTATGAAACGCATATTCAAAATATGAAATACAATTATAAATAACAATTATAGCTCTAATATTTACCTGGCGTTATTCCTTCATATTTCTTAAATGCTCTAATAAAAGTTCCACTATTACTAAAGCCAACAGCATATGTTATTTCATTAACACTAAGTTTCTTTTCCTTAAGTAATTGTTTTGCCTTCTCTAATCTATTCATATTTATAAAATCGAGTAAGCCTTCGCCTGTCTCTTCCATATAAATTTTGGATATATATGAAGGAGTCATTTTAAAATTTTCACCTATCATTGAAATACTGAAATTCATATCAGTATAATTATTTTCTACAAAAACAACTATGTTTTTGATGAGCTCTTTATGTCCAGACTTTTTTTTGGAAGAAACATAATTGCAAACACTACCTATAATATTAATTAAAGTACTTTTCATTTCAGAGGTAGTTTTACATTCAAGCAGTCTATCTATACTATTTAGCTCCTCTAAAAGGTTGTCATTATATATATTATTTATTTCATCTAAAGCCTTTACCATTGTGCTTATCATATTAAACATAAAGCATTTTGTTATTTTCAAAGAAATAGACTTACTTGAAAAGTTTATATCAAACACATTATTCACTATGCTTTTGGCTTTTTCAAGTTCTCCTACTTTTATTGAATTAATTAACTGATATTCTGTTTCAAGCGGATAGAAATAGCTATTCTTCGGATATTTCGTGTTAACCATCTCATCATAATGCATTATCTCGGAATACCCAACTACATTTTTGTATTCCATAACCTCATTAGCTTCTTGGTATGCTTCTGAAATCCCAATAATGGTACTATGAACATTACTTATGGATACTGTAAAATTCACTTTGAAGGTTTCTTGGATAAACTTTTGAGCTTCATTTGCTATCCTAAACATCTCTATTCTTACATTAGCTTCTTCTTGCTGTTTCAAATTGATTAAACAGGCATACATTTTTTCATCAACTTCAACCATGTAGCCTTGATTGTTTTGATTAGCTAATTCCTCAATTACATTCACTAATATGAAGCTTGAATTTTCGAATTTAGCTTCATCTTCAATAATGTTTTGATTTAGAGAAGGCTCATTATTATCTTCAATGTTAAATAACAAAACCGTGAAATTATCACTTAAAAGATTAATTCCAAAGGAAGTAAGTGAATCATTTAACGAAATATTACTTCTTAGTTGACCCCTTAAAATTCTTCTAAAGAAACTTGCTCTTACTTCTTTATTCTGAACTTCTAATCTTTTATTAATTTTGTCGTTCTCATCAAAAGAAGCAGAAATTGCATCCATTATAAAACCATATTCATTACTTTTCTTATTCAGCGATTTACCTTCTCTTCCCTTCAATCTCTTAACTATATTATTAATTGGAATATAATTTTTTCTTAAGAAGAAAAATGATACCATTCCACCTAGAAGTATACATAAAATTAAGCTAATTCTATTTAACAGTTGTATATACTTAATTTTGTCTAGGAAAACCTCTATAGGAACAACTGTTACATATTTCCAGTCAAAGACTTGTGAAGACATATATGAAATAACTACTTTTTTCCCATTTACCGTTTGATGTATTATTCCACTACTTCCCGTGAGTTTCTTATAAGGTATACCTGTTAAGGTCTTAATCCCTGGAGTGTTTACAATCACATGATTATCTTTATCGATTATCATGGAAACTCCTTGATTTACTGAATTTATGTTTTGAATTGCATCCTGAAATCTCTTAATATTAATTGGTATTACTAAAGTTGCAAAGGAATCACTAGGGCTTTCCACTGGTAATGATTGAATATATGCGATTTGCTGATTGAAACCGTTTGCCCCGTCGCTGACCTTAAGCGCTACTAAATCCCCTTTGTGAGTATTATTAAGAAGCTTCATCCACTCATCATAAGATATATTATTATATCTATAAAAATACTGGTATGCTAATTCAGAATCTAAGTGATTTGAAGAAGTTAAGATAGTTTTACTTTGCTTTATAAAAACGTAAACGTCATCAATAAATCCATTAGCCAATTGATATACTTTCAAATCCTGAGTAGCTTTATAAATGTTATATTCTTGAAATTGATCTAGATTTTCATTAACACTTTTAAGTGAAATTATATTTGGATTAAAAGAAATTTGCTGTGCTATAAACTCCACTTCTCTTAACCTACTATCAATAGAAGATTGATATTGTTTAAGCATTCCTAAATTAGCTTTATTAATTTCTTCTTGAAGAATCATAGAAGACTTTACATATACAAGCCCATTAATTAATAAAGGGATCATTAAAATTGACATATAAGATAAAAGCCATGTAACTAATATGCTACCAATATTAATATTCTTATATTTAAATTTCAACTTTATCCCCTCCCTTAAATTGTGATATTTAATGTTTTTAATTATACTCTTCATCACCATGTACTGCATAATTTATTTTACTCTTCACTTTAAACTCCCTACCTATCTCATAAGCTCTTTCTTTATGTTTACCAGAACTATTCTCAATTATGTTAGCATTGCCAAATCCACATCCTAAATCTATAACAGGAATTCCTTTTGATTTAGTCAGTATATTTCAATTTACATGAGCTTTCTATTTAGGTGATTAGCTGGGATACTGTCAAGAAACTATTAAAAACTAAGGAATGCAGGTGATTATTCCTGCATTCCTTAGTTTTTTTGCTCAAATCCTTTATACTCATTGTTTATTTTACAATGTTACTCCACTTTTAAATATAGCAATCTCTCTAATATTGTTTTTTTCATTATTGACTAATTCTCCACTTGCTACCTGAGTTATATAATCTATAAAAGTCTCTAGGCTCTCTTCTATTGTCACATCTTCTATTAAATCTCCTGCATTGTAATCAATCCAGTGAGGCTTTAACTTATAAATTGGTGTGTTTGTAGATATTTTAATTGTGGGAATAAAGCTTCCAAAAGGAGTGCCCCGTC
>DATCIH010000031.1:0-5874 GCA_036507955.1 Clostridiaceae bacterium
TAAAATAAGAATAATGATTAGCATAAATTAAAGGGGGATTTTGAATGAATAAGAAGATATCGGTTCTCATTGCAGCAATACTTACATTATCTACCATGCTCAGTGGATGCGGAAGCAGTAAAACAAAAGTGACTACTTCAGAAAATTATAAACCTTATCAGCTAGATTGGTACGTAGTTGGTTCTGGAACTCAAGCTGATATGAGCAAGGTAGAGGAACAAGCTGATAAATTAGTTTCTGACTTAAATGTGCAGCTAAAAATGCATATCTTCAGTTGGGGTGACTATAATAGCAAAATTCAAACAATGATAGCAGCAAATGAGAAGATTGATTTATTATATACCTGTACCTGGGCTGCAAATATCTTTGATTATGTTAGAAAAGGAGTATTAATTGATATAACCACCTTAGCTCCTAAATATGCTCCTGATGCAGTAGCCGCATTAAAAAATGGCTTCTGGGAATTTAATAGGATAGGTGGAAAGAGTTATTCCTTATCTACAAACAAAGAGAAAGCTGCTCAAATGGGTTATGAGTTTAATAAAAATCTTGTTGATAAATACAAATTTGATATTACCAAAGTAAAGTCGGTTGATGATCTTGATCCAATGCTTAAGACTGTTAAGCAAAATGAACCGACAATATATCCAATTGAGGCTGGCGGTGGTCTAGTTGGTCTTGGCACAATGAATGATGAGAAATTAGCATCAGATTTAGTAACTTTGCCCCATGATTCAACTTCAAATAACTTTGTTCTTTCAGTAGACAATCCTAATTATATATACATGTTAAATAAGGCGAGAACTTACTATAACTTAGGTTATATAAGAAAGGATTCAGCAACTATAACAGATGTAACAGCTGACAGGAAAGCAGGCAAAAACTTCGCAATGTTTGATTCCTTAAAGCCTGGAAAGGATGCAGAAGTTAGCTCATCTTCTGGGGTGCCAGTAGTACAACAAAATATTGGAACACCATTTATAAGAACCTATGATATGATAGGGGGTATGGGAATACCTAAGACCTGTAAGGATCCTAATAGAGTATTGATGTTCTATAACAGAATGTATTCTGATCCTAAACTTACCAATCTAATAGACTTTGGTATAGAGGACACCCATTATGTAGTAAAGAGTCCTGGAATTATTGATTTTGCACCTGCAACAGATAGTGGAAAGAAATCTGGATACAATCCTGGAACACCATGGATGTATGGAGATCAATTTAAAAGTTATCTATTTACAAATGAAGATCCTCAAAAATGGGTTAAGTTTAAAGATTTTAATGATTCTGCAGTGAAACTTAAAGATACAGGCTTTGTATTTGATGATGAGTCAGTTAAAAATGAAATTGCAACCTGTGTTAATGTACAAAAGGAATTTGACGCTACATTAAATTCAGGAACGGTTGATCCAACTACAACATTACCCAAATACAAGGCTAAACTAATAGTTGCTGGAGCAAATAAAATACTAGATGAAGTTAACAAACAATACAAAGCTTGGCAGTCAACGCAAAAGTAAAACCTTATATATTATTTATTTAGCTCGCATTATTTTAAGACTAGCCTTTTGGTTAGTCTTATTTAAGTTATAACCTTATTGTAATACCTTTAGGTTATTTATTCTTGCATGATATTGACTATCTATAATAATATTTTGATGATGTCTTGCATCTTAAAACATATATTAGATAAATAACAAATATATGGGCTGATATGATATAATAGTTAATAATTTAAATAGGGGGGCATCTATTAAAGGAAAATAAAATGAAAACAATGCTGGGCATAGCTTTATTATTTACAATAATAAAAAGCGTATTTTCTCTTTTAGTTCAAATAGCTACAATTCCCACAGGTAATAGCTTTAATTTTCTTATAGGAAATGAGTATATTAGGAAGGGTACAGGAGCATTAGTTCTAATATATGGGATAATGGATCTTACAGTTTCACTGCCCCAGGATCTTTCAGTAATGAAACTCATATATATATATATGGTAGCGTTATAAATATGAATATTTTACCTATATTAATTATAGTAATTGAAATCATAGTAGGCATTATTTTATTAAAATATAATAAAAAAGTAGAGCAGGCTACTCCTTCAGAAGATGAGATGAAAACAATATCTGGTATAGCTTTATTAATAGGGGACTAAAACAAAATAGTAAGTCCATTTTAGCTGATCAGGTTATTAGGAAAGGTACGGGAATATTAGTAGTAATTGATGGGTTAACGGGGTTATCAATTATATTGATTCCTCGCTATAGCATTGTTTATATAGTTTTACTATGTATTAGATTGTGCCAGATTGTTGTAGGATTAGTTTTGATAAAATACAATATAAAAGGAGCAAGCAGATCATAGACCGTGAAATTAAAAGGATTTCTAAGCTATGTAGCGTATAAGGAGTAAGTTTGGTTTAATTACCCCGAAAACAGCCATATAGATGAATTGTGAGTGACATAAGGTCAACCCTTATAATGGATATAAAGGGAGGGATGAAATTGAATAATAAATTAGGATACCGGATGTATTCAAATAAAGATTTAGTAAAGCTACAGTATATATTAGCTTTGAAATTCTTAGGCTTATCTTTATCAGAAATTTTACAATATGTAGATAAAGGGCTCCAGGAAATTCAAGAGGTTCTTTCGCAGCAAAAAATAATGATGAAAGATAAGAAAATGCAGTTAGAAACAGTGATCAGTGCAATAGAAGCAACAGAAAACTTATTGGAAACAAAGCAGTGGGACTATAAAGAGGTAGTAAATATTATTCAAGCGATAAAGATGGAATTAAAGCCTACATGGATGAACAAATATCTAACGAAGGAAGAACGAAGCTTCGTGAGGGATTTAGCTAAGAAGTCTTATAGCAAAGAAGCCTTAGAAAAATTAGCTAAGAGAGGGTGGACGCAGGAGCAGCAGCAAAGTTACAATGACAGATATATTTATTTCCGTAAAGAACTTAAAAGATTGATTGAATCAGAAGTAGATCCCGGATGCTCAGAAGCTCAAGAGGTAGGACAATTTTAAAGCTACTTCAGATGAAAGAAAACCTTCTATTTATACCATCTCAGATGTAGAAAGAGAATTTATTAAAAAAGTAATGACTATATTTCATAAAAACAGGTGAAAGATAGTATCGATACAATTTACATTTATATAAAATTTATGGTAATATACTTTATATAAAGTAAATGGAGGTAGCAAAATGGATAATTATGAATTAAATAAAAATTTAGCTCAGATGTTAAAGGGCGGAGTAATAATGGATGTAATTAATGCTCAAGAAGCAGTGATTGCAGAAAAAGCTGGTGCAGTTGCAGTAATGGCCTTGGAAAGAGTTCCATCAGACATAAGGAAACAAGGTGGAGTTGCAAGAATGTCCGATCCTAAGATGATTAAGGAAATTAAAAGCGCAGTATCTATTCCTGTTATGGCTAAGGTAAGAATTGGACATTTTGTTGAAGCTCAGATACTTGAAAGCTTAGAAATAGATTATATTGATGAAAGTGAAGTTTTAACACCTGCTGATGAGGTATATCACATAAACAAATGGGATTTTAAAGTGCCTTACGTTTGTGGAGCAAGAAATCTTGGAGAGGCTCTTAGACGGATAGGTGAAGGAGCATCAATGATAAGGACTAAGGGCGAAGCTGGAACTGGTAATGTAGTAGAAGCTGTACGTCATATGAGATGCATGATGGAAGAAATAAGAAGGGTAAAGAATGCCACCGAGCAGGAACTTATGACTATCGCAAAGGAGCTATCAGCACCCTATGATCTTGTTAAATATGTTTGGAAGGAAGGCAAGCTTCCAGTTGTTAATTTTGCAGCAGGGGGAATTGCAACTCCAGCAGATGCAGCTTTAATGATGCAACTTGGCTGCGAGGGTGTGTTCGTAGGCTCAGGAATATTTAAATCTGCTAATCCTGAAAAGAGAGCAAGAGCAATAGTTTTAGCTACCACTTATTTTAATGATCCTAAGATAATTGCTGAGGTTTCAGAAGATTTAGGTGCTACAATGGATAGCCTTGATATTAAAGAATTAGATCAAAAGTTTGCTGAAAGAGGCTGGTAGAAATGAAAATAGGCATTTTATCCCTTCAAGGTGGTGTAGCAGAGCATATAAAGCATATTAAAGCTTTAAATAGTATAGCAATTGAAGTGAGAAAGATAGAAGACCTTGAAGGTATTGATGGATTGATTCTACCTGGGGGAGAAAGTACCGCTATAGGAAAGATATTATTGGAAAGGGACATGCTAGAGCCTTTGAGAAATAAGATTGAAGCTGGTCTTCCAACCTGGGGGACCTGTGCTGGAATGATACTTCTTGCCAGGGAGTTAGATGAAGATACAGTTAGTTATTTAAGAGTAATAGACATAAAGGTTAAAAGAAATGCCTATGGAAGACAAATAAATAGCTTTAATACAATGGAAATAATAAAGGAAGTATCCTCTGAACCAATACAACTTATTTTTATCAGGGCTCCTTTTATTACAAGTGTAGGTGAAGGTGTAAGAATAATTCATAAGGTTAAGGATAATATTGTTGCAGCGGTGCAGAATAATATTCTTGTATCATCTTTCCATCCAGAGCTTACAGATAATTTAGAATTCCATAAATATTTTTTGAATATGTGCACTAGTTAGATAGTATATCTATTTGATATTATAAAGTTATGGCAAGGGGGTTATCCCCTTGCCTTTTGTGCGTATACGGTTAAAGGAATATATTGTATAATATTAATAAAATATATTGAAGAATTTTTATCTAAGCTTACTAATGGGGGGATTATTAATGAAGAAAATAGAAACTAAAACCTGGCTAGAGTGGGTAGCATTTATTATAACCATGACCCTTAAAGAAAATGTACATAGTATATTTGGTTATAATTATAATTTAGCTACTAACAATTTTAATATAGTAAATACATTAAAAGCATTACCAATACTTATTATTTTCTATGGTATAGCTTATTTTTCATTATTAGTCATAACAAAAGTATGGGCAAAAATAAATGCTAAATATAGATTAATGGTTCTGGTTTTCTTTTTAGTAATTTCAGTTATTGTTCTAGGGATGGGAGTTTTATTTCCTGAGGGAATTAAATCATCTCCAATAGGTTATATATTTTTTATAATATTATATTTGCTTAACGGAATTAGAAAATACAAAAAAGGAAATAAAATAGCAGGTAAGATATTACTTGGAGCAGGTGCAATTATATTTATTTTATTGATTGTTGGGATTATTTTGGGTAGTGTATCACCATATTGATTCTTGTTAGGATTAAATGGCAGTCACATAGCTTATAGGGCTAAGACAAGGGTGATAATGAGATTTGGATATCAACCCCAACGGAACCTGAGGCGATGGTCAATAGTAGCAAGAAGAAACAGTTACAGTATCTTCTAGCAGATGGCAATAAATAAAATAATAACGCAGATATACGAACAAGATTTCTTGGATTGTTCCTTTGGATTTAGACCGAATATAGGTTGTCATGATGCTTTGAAACAACTAGATGTGTATTTAACTGATAGGAATGTTAACTATGTAGTCGATGCCGATATAAAGGGCTTTTTCAATAATATAGACCATGAATGGATGATGAAATTCTTAAACCATAGAATAGCAGACAAAAACTTACTAAGATATATTAGTAGATTTTTGAAAGCAGGAGTGATAGAAAATGGCAGTTTCGAGAAATCCGAAGCCGGAGCCCCACAGGGTGGTGTCATTTCTCCAATTCTTGGGAACGTTTATTTGCATTATGCATTAGATTTATGGTTTGAAAAAGTAGTAAAGAAAAACTGTAAAGGTGAAGCCCACATTGTAAGATACTGCGATGACTTTGTTTGTT